>CABUGR010000066.1 GCA_902491135.1 uncultured Collinsella sp.
TTTGCTTCAATGAGTTTTTAAAGCCGTAAAACACGATGGTAGAGGGCTGACTTCGACAAGGGAGGGTCAGCCATCTCCCCCAAATCACGCAGCGACAGATCGGGATAGCGCTCGCGCAGGTCGCAAAAGACCGCCAAGGCATCCGGAAGCGCATCACGAAGGCCACGCTGCTCGAGCTCATCGATAAGCGCAAGCTGATGTTGGGCGGCACCGGCGCTTCTGGTCTGGTTGGCGAGCTCGGCGTTCACGCGACGGTTCACATCGTTCTTAACCAACTTGACCGCGCGCGCCTCCTCAATCTCGGCAACGCTGCGCTTGGCGCCAATCAGCTTTAATAGATGCTCGATTTCCTCGGCGCTCTTAATGTACACGGCATATGACCCCCGCCGTGCATTAACACGAGCATGGACCCCAATCTGCTCCAACAGATCGCAAAGCCCCTTGGCATATTGCTCGCCCTGCACAGCAATCTCCAAATGAAAATCGCCGCGTGGATCGGCCACGAAGCCGCCCGCGATGAGCGCGCCGCGGATATAGTCTACAGCAAGGACGGGCAACGATATGTCGGGGTACGCCGGCGACAAGTCCTCCCCTACGTTCGAGGATACCCAGCAGAACCAAGGCCTTATCCAGGTCTGGCTGATCAGGCAAGGTGATGAGGTAGTTTCGAACCTTATGCAATACAGATTTACGGACGGTGAACTCCGTTTTGAGCTTAAGGATACGATGCGTCAGCGTGATCATCGTGCGCGCGACGGCTCCCGTCTCAGTCGCAACCGTCAAACGATACCGCCCAGAGCCGGTAAGCGAGAGCGTACCGCTCACGCGCGTGAGGGCGGCAAGCGTCGACAAGTCGCAGTATTCACATTCGGGTTCGCAGCGCGCAAGCTCGTCGCGCACCTCAGCGGTAAACGACATGCAGGCCTATGCCTTCGTGTTGGCGCGCGACAGGTCGCGGTGGGAGATGCTCACATGATACTGAGCGCCTTCCAGGTAACGGGCCGTGGCCTCGGCAATGGCAACGCTGCGGTGCTGGCCGCCCGTGCAGCCGATGGCGATAGAAAGCTGCGGCTTACCCTCCGCGATATAACCGGGCATGACCGTATCGAGCAGCTGTGTCCAAGCCTTCCAAAACTCCTGCGTCTTGGGATGGTCCAGAACAAAATCGGAGACCTTTTTATCGAGACCGGTCATCGTGCGCATCTCGGGATCGTAGAACGGATTGGGCAGGAAGCGGACGTCGATCATAATATCCGCTTCGACGGGCATGCCGTGCTTAAAGCCAAACGAGAACACGTGGACATCCATAAGCTGCTGGTCGGACAGCTCGGAAAATGCCATACGCAGCTTGTTGCGCAGCGCAGAGGTGCGCAGACGGCTCGTGTCGATAATCATATCGGCTCGGTCGCGCACGCCCTGCAGCTGAAGGCGCTCGCGCTGAATGGCATCGGCCGTAGTCTCCCCCGGCTTGGCAATGGGATGGCGGCGGCGATTTTCGCTGTAGCGACGAATCAGCACCTCGTCAGAAGCTTCCAGGAACACGATGTCGCAGCTCATCTCGCGCTCTTCGAGAGCGGCGACCGCATCGAGCAACTCGTCAAACAGTCCCTGGCTACGCAAATCGCAGGTGACGGCGAGATGCCTGCCCACGCCCGTATTGATGCCGACGAGCTCGGCAAGCTGGGCGATGAGACGCGGAGGCAGGTTATCGATGCAAAAATAGCCCATGTCCTCGAACACGTGCATGGCCTGTGTGCGGCCTGATCCGGACATTCCGGTGATGATGACGATATCGGGGATGCGCTCCGAGCGCTCCGCCGCATCCATGGCATCTCCCTTTTGCATGTGTTGCCTCCCGAAAACAAGCGCGGGACCCAGCAACCCGGATCCCGCGCGGTCAATTGCCTATATTGAGTATACCGCCCCGAGCGGATACGAGGCCTGTCTTACGCCTCAAGCGCAGCCTTGAACCAACTCGTAATACTCGTGGGGTGCGTGATGGCGGTGCCGACGACAACGGCCCAGGCGCCAGCATCGATCGCGGCGCGAGCCTCCTCGGGCGTATGCACGCGACCCTCGCAAATGATGGGAAGGCCGGGGAATTCCTCGGTCGCCTGACGCAGGAGCGGCAGATCGGGGCCATCGGCCATGGTGCAGTCGATGGCGGCAACACCATGAGACAGCGTGGTGGACACCAGGTCGAAGCCCATGTCGACAGCACGACGAATATCCTCGATGGTGGCACAGTCGGCCATCAGGAGCACGCCCTCCTCGTGCAGCGGACGGAAAGTATCTTCGACGGTCTTGCCATCGGGACGCGGACGATCGGTGGCGTCGATCGCCACGATATCGGCACCCGCAGCAACGCAGGCGCGAGCGTGGCGCAGCGTCGGCGTGATGTAAACGCCCTCGTGCCCATCCTTCCACAGGCCGATAACAGGAACCTCACAGCGACCCTTAATGGCGGCAATGTCGGCAAGGCCCTGGCAGCGAATGGCGGCGGCGCCGCCGAGCTCGCAAGCGCGAGACATTTGAGCCATGGTCTCAGGCGTACGAAGCGGCTCGCCCATATACGCCTGAACGCTCACGACGAGCTTGCCCTTCAGGGATTGAATCAAAGGATCGACGGTCATAAGGCTGTAACCTTTCTCAGAACAGCCTCCCGAGGCGTGTTGTCTCGGGAGGCTCCTACAGAAGATACGTTTACTTCAACGAGGCAAGAAGATGCTCAGCGGCACCGATGAGCGGAGCATCGCCCTCCAGAGAACCGATGAGGATCGGCGTGTCCTGAAGCGGATCGAGCGCCTGGCTGGCATAGCCCTCGTGTACCGAATCCTTCCACGTCTGTGAACGCCAATCGGGACCTTGGTGAATCACGCCACCCGAAAGCACGATGACCTCAGGGTCCAGGATGTTAGCGAGCGAGCCCAAGCTGGCACCCAGCGCAAAGCCGGCGTCATGGATGACCTCGGTCGCCTTTGCGTCGCCCGCACGGCACAGGTCGTTCACATCGCGACCGACCGAAGGACGGCTGGGGTCGACGCGACCAAAGCGCTCATCGTACATACGACCAATGGAAGTGCCCGAAGCAACCGACTCCAGATGGCCGGAACGCCCGCAGGCGCAGGGAATACCGGCGGCAGCCGAGCACTCGATGTGGCCCATATGGCCAGCAGCACCATGGAAGCCCTGCATCACGCGGCCGTTCTCGACATATGCGCCACCGATGCCCGTACCGATGCCAAGACACAAGACGGAGAACTTGCCCTTGCCGACGCCCCAGTGGGCCTCGCCCAGAGCATGAGCCTGCACGTCGCCTACAACGGCAACGGGAAGACCGAGGTCCTCGCGCAGGCGCGGCCCCAACTGAACACCGGACCAGCCGGGCATGATCTCGTTGGCATACGCGATGGCGCCCGTCTTGGGATCGACGACGCCGGCGGCACCGATACCGACGCCAAGGACCTCGACATCGGGATTCGCCTCGAGAGCAGCCTTGATGGACGCCTCGATACGTTGGAAGACGGCCTCGCCGCCCTCTTGGGCCTCGGTGGGAACCTCGGCCTCAAAAACAGGATGGGGCACACTACCGTCAGCCGGGTACTCCATGATGGCAGTCGCGATCTTAGTTCCGCCGATATCGACAGAGCAGACGTACTTGTTCTCCATGTCGCTCTCCTTAGGAGATAAAAAACAACTACAGGAAATGCGCCGTCAGGCTAGCCGTCACAGCGCGGAAAAGGTTTTCCAGGTGCCCGAGATCGCCAAGAAACCGTGTGACCATTGATCTAATGGGTCATGGCCGCACGGTTGAACGGCGAGGTCGGGTGCCGGGGAAGCTTTACAGGAGACCGTTGTCCTGGAGGACCTTCTTAATCGCCTCGACGTTCTCGCCGGTCATGGCCTTCACCGGGCGCGGCATGGTCGGGCTGTCGAAGATACCCATGAGGTTCATAGCGGTCTTGAAGGCGCCGACGCCACCGGCATAACCCTGGACGCCCGAGGTGACATCCCAGATGTGCGAAATCTCATTGAGGCGATCCTGCTCGGCCTTGACGGTAGCCCAGTCACCAGCCTGAGCGGCCTTCCACTGACGCACGTAGCCCTCGGGCTCAACGTTGGCGAGACCCGGAACGGAACCGTCGGCGCCACCGAGGTAGGCGCCGTCGACAACAACCTCGTGACCGGTGAGGATGCTCATCGGATGGCCGTTCTTCTCGTTCTCCTGAACGAGGTAGCGGAACGAGATGTCATCACCCGAGGAATCCTTGACGCCGGCCAGAACGCCCTCGGCACCGAGCTTGGCAAGGAGCTTCCACGGGAGCTTGGTGTGGACACACACGGGGATGTCATAGGCGAAGATGGGCAGGTCGAGTTCCTCATGCAGGATGCGGAAGTGCTCCTCGACCTCGGTCATGCCCTGCAGGGCATAGAACGGGCAGGTGGCGACAAGCGCATCGGCGCCCAGCTCCTGAGCGACCTTACCGTGCTCGATCATGCGCTCGGTCTCGGTGTCGATGATGCCGACCAGAACGGGAACGCGGTGGTCGACGATACGGACGGCCTCGGAGATGATCTGACGGCGACGCTCGTCGGTGGAGAAGACGACCTCGCCCGAGGAGCCCAGGAAGAACAAGCCATCGACGCCGGCATCGATCATGCGGTTGTCTTCGGTATCGGGAACAACGACGGGAGGGATAACGCCGGTGAATTTCTGAGTTGCCACAAGAATCTCCTTAGTTGTCTGGTGGGCAGCCCTATGCCGCCCACTCTTGTTGGCAGTGTCCAGGCCGTCTAGGCCAAAGAACACGAGTAGAACGTTTGGTTAAAAAAGTCGACGACTTCGTTTTCGAACGCATTGATGCGCTCGTGAGCGTATTTGGCATAGATGATATGTCTCCGGTCACACTCAAGACCGTTGAATACGGCAAACTGATCCTTGGGATCGCTCACGGTATCCATGAGCGATGTGCCCATGAGCACCGATCCGCGCACCCGAGACGACAGCGCCTCGAGGCCGCCAGGAAGCGGATTGGCAACCGCCGTGCAGGCGAGACCCCGCTCGTCCAGAGCAGAAACCGCCAGCGCGACTCCGCCGCCTAGACCCTCGCCCCATGCAAAGATGCGGTCGGGGTCCATGCCATCAAGATTGCGCGCCACCTTCGCCAGCGCGCAACCCCAACGGACGCGCTCGACAAAAGCGGGCGAAGAAATCCCCCGCTGCAGGTCGTCCGCACCAGCAACATCGTCATCCAGCGCGAGGACGGCATACCCCATGGCGGCAAATCTCGTCATGTGATGCCAGCCGCGCACAGGCCGATCGATATCGTGGAACATCAGGCACAGCGGCACGCGCTCAGACACTCGGGCACGACCGACAGGCTCGATCAAACGAGCGTGAATCGCATCGTCACCGAGCTCAAAGGAGACCTCCGAGTAACGGGCGCAGGGGTTAACAAAGTCAATCGCCGTAATGGCCAGGCCTTGAATCTCAAGATTCGAAGCGCATGTCTCTAAATCAGAAACATCTGCTTGGACATCACCGCGCCAGTCCCGATATTCTGCGAGCCTTGACGAAACCGTTCCAGGAATTCCCACGAGCCCGGGGACAATCAGCTCATTAACATTGCTCTCGCACTTAGACATGAGCCTCCCCTCCCTTGCAGAAAAACGGAATGATCAGATCGTCAAAATCCTGAATCTCCTCGTGGCCAAAGCCTTCAAAGAACTCATGACGCTTTTCGCAGGTCAGGTTGTTATAGACCGCAAACTGCGTCGCTGGCGGGCAGACGATATCGGCTGTGCCGGTGCCAAACAGCACGGGGCATTTGACCATAGGGGCAAAGTTCTTGGAATCGAAGTACGCCAGCTTGGCATAGGCTTCGTCAATACGAGTCGAGTCCTCGTCAAACCAGCGAGACCAATAGCGCAGGCCCTCGTAGGCAATGTCGTCTGCATCCAAATCCCAGACTAGGCGGAAATCTGACAAGAAGGGATAGAGGATGGCGGCACGATTGATAAGCTCGCTGTTAAGCGCACAGGTCGCAATGCCCAAACCACCACCCTGCGACGCGCCGTTCACAAACACACGGGAAAGATCGATGCCCTCGAGCTCGCGAACAATACGGCACAGGATGCGAATATCTTGGTGCAAGCGGACATAGTAGAGGTTGGCCGGGTCGCCGTCGATGCCGGCGACGATATGCCCGGCAACCGTTGTGCCCTCAAATCCACCAATGTCCTCGGAGGGACCTCCTTGGCCGGGGCAGTCGAGGGC
>CABUGR010000067.1 GCA_902491135.1 uncultured Collinsella sp.
GCAAACAGGAGCCCGGCATTCGTCTTGGCAAGCAGTTCATATGCGGGCCTCCTTTCGCATCCCGGTTCCGTGGTTGGCTTAATTACCTACCGCCTTTGTGTGTTTTGAATAGTACGAGCATCGTCTCCCCGGGTCAATCACTTAAAAGCGCTAACCTGTTATCGGTTTTGTAGATAACACTCGAAAGGATGGGCGCCGATGACCCTCCAACAGCTTCGCTTTTTGATCGCCGTGGCAGAGTCCGGTTCGATCAACGCCGCAGCCCAGCGCCTCTATACGGCACAGTCCAATATCTCCAATGCCGTCAAAAGCCTGGAGCAGGAACTTCATATCGAAATCTTTACGCGCTCCAGCCGCGGTGTTGCACTCACCAACGACGGCACCGAGCTTTTGGGTTATGCACGCCAGGTCGTAGAGCAGGCCGACATGCTCGAGGCCCGCTACGAGGACGGCGGTACCCCGCAAGCCCGCCTCGCCATCTCGGCCCAACACTACGCCTTTTCGGTCGAGGCCTTTGTCAACGTGGTCGAGCGCTGCCGCGACAGCAAGTTCGAGTTCATCATGCGCGAGACCACCACAGCGCAGATTATCGACGACGTGCGCGCGTTTCGCAGCGATATCGGCATCCTCTATCTGGATGACTTTAACGTCCGCGTTCTGCAGAAGGCTTTTGCCGATGCGCGCGCGAGCTTCCATCCCCTATTCGACGCGACGGTCCACGTCTTCGTTAGCGAGCGCCACCCGCTTGCCCGCCGCCCGCAGCTGTCCCTTGCCGACCTCACACCATATACGCGCTACAGCTTTGAGCAAGGCACCTCGAACTCCTTCTATTACGCCGAGGAACCTTTTAGCTATATCCCTTGCGACCGCAACATACGAATCTCGGACCGCGGAACACTTACCAACTTACTTATCACGTCGAACGGCTACACCCTGTCGACCGGTGTCCTCTCCAATGAAATGCAATGGGGTATGGCATCGATCCCGTTAGCAGACGCCCCAACGATGCACGTAGGCTATATCATGCACGACGACCGCAAGCCCTCTCCCCTCTTGCAGCAATACCTCGACGAGCTCAACCGCATCATCCATGCCAACCAACTGTCGGAAGACGGGGTAGAAATCGTAGATTGCTAGCCCCCGGCGGGCATGGCGCTACAATGGTCACTCACGCGAAACGTACCCAACGAAAGGAACCATGTGAAGGTCATCATCTATACCGACGGCTCGGCCCGATCAAATCCGGGACGCGGCGGCTACGGCGCCGTGCTCAAATACACCAACCCCGCCGGCAAGACCTTCACCTCTGAGCTTTCGCGCGGCTACGCCAAGACCACCAACAACCGCATGGAGCTCATGGCCGTTATCGTGGCACTCGAGGCGCTCAACCGCCCCTGCGACGTCGAAGTCCATTCCGATTCGCAGTACGTCGTTAACGCCTTCAACAAGCACTGGATTGACGGATGGAAAAAACGCGGCTGGAAGACCGCCAACAAGCAGCCCGTCAAGAACCGCGATCTGTGGGAGCGCCTACTCACCGCAAAGAGCAAGCACAAGGTTGAGTTCATCTGGGTTAAGGGTCACGCCGGCCATGAGCTCAACGAGCGCTGCGACGAGCTCGCCACCACGGCGGCCGACGGCAGCAACCTCGATATCGACACCGGCTTTAACGAGAGCGACCTGTAACGGCGTTTTCGTACGCTATTTCCTGCCCCTTCGCGCTACACTCATCCTGTAAACCGAACGGCACGAGGGGGATACATGCTGCGTATAGCGACCATCGGCACATCCATGATTACCGACGACTTTATCCAGGTCGTCAACGCCAACGACCAAGCCGCGTTTGTGGGCACGCTCTCGCGCGATGCCAATCGCGGTGCTGCCTTTACCGCCGAGCGCGGTGGCGAGCGAAACTTTACTTCACTCGATGAGCTTGCGGCAGTCGACGTCGACGCCGTCTATATCGGCAGCCCTAACGCACTTCACTACGAGCAGGCCCTTGCCTGCATCGCCGGTGGCAAGCACGTCATCGTCGAGAAACCCTTCTGCGCCACCGAAGCGCAGGCGCTGGAAGTCTTCCGCGCTGCCGAGGCAGCAGGTGTCGTGGCCCTCGAGGCCATGCGTCCCCTCCACGATCCCGCCTTCCACGCCATCGAGGACGCCCTGGGCGAGATCGCCCCATCCGCCGCGCCTCATTGCGCTTTGGCAAGTATTCCTCGCGCTACAACGAGATTCTCGCGGGACGCGCCACCAATATCTTCGACTGCAATATGGCATCGGGTTCCCTCATGGACATTGGCGTCTACGCCGTCGAGCCCATGGTCGAGATTTTCGGCATGCCCTCCGGCCTTACGAGCATGGCTACTCTGCTCGACCCCACCACGCGACAGCTCACGCACGGCCCCATCGACGGCTGCGGTTCCATCCTCGCCAGCTACGGCGGAGGCCGCATCTCCGTCGAGCTCGCGCACTCCAAAATTACGAATGACCTGCTGCCCTCGCAGATCGAAGGCGAGCGTGGCACTATCCAGATCGACCATCTGTCCACGCCCCGCAACGTCCGCATCGACTATCGCGGCGATGTCGTACGCGGCTCGGCGACCGAGGCACCGCGCGAACAGGGCGACAACGGCCGCGTGCTCGACCTGCCCAAATCGAGCAACACTATGGATTACGAACTCACAGACTTTATCACCGCCATCGACGGCATCGATAACGTTAAGGAAGAGATTTGGGAGACCCCGGCGGGACGCCACGAGCTTGGCCACTACCGCGATGTCACGCTCGTCTCACTGCGCATCATGGATGCCGTGCGCCAGCAGGCCGGCATTACCTTCCCGGCCGACGCAGGCAAGCAGGCATAGCGATGGGCCTCTTCGATACGTTCTTCTCCAGCGTCACCGGCGGCAGTCGAGAACCTCAAAAACCATCAAACGTCGAGCTCGAGCTGCGCCGCAGACTTACTGTGCTCGCAAGCGACAAGGCCACTCTAGACACTCCCCTGCGCTATTTCCTGCGCTGGGCGGGGCAAGTCCAAGGCGTTGGCTTTCGCTTTACCAACGCCAACCTCGCGCAGGCACGCTCCCTCACCGGCTGGGTGCGTAATATGGAAGACGGCTCAGTCGAGATGGAGATACAGGGAGCTCCGGCAAACGTCCTATCTCATCTCGAGGCGCTTCATGCCTCCTACGAGCGCATGGGAACACGTTTTCGCCTCGTAGACGCCCAGGCCCGAGCCCCACTTGCCAATGAAGACGGTTTCACACCTCGTTATTAGTATTGTGTGCTAAATACGGTATCATTTACCTACGACCGTTGATAGAAAAGAGGCGAGGCGCATGGCGGTGCAAAGAAGGAATACCAGGCAGCGAAAGCTGGTTCTTGACGCCGTGCGCCAAAGCTATAACCATCCCGCCGCCGACGAAATCTACAACGTCGTGCGCGCGCAGGATGACAAAATCAGCCGCGGTACGGTCTACCGCAACCTCAATCTCTTGGCCGACGCCGGCGAGATTCTCTCCATCAAGACGCCGGGCGGCAGCCGCTTCGATCGCACGATCGAGCCGCACGCACATATCATCTGCACCTCGTGCAGCCGCGTCATCGACGTACCGCTCCCCTTCGATGCCCAG
Source organism: uncultured Collinsella sp. (assembly GCA_902491135.1). GTDB lineage: Bacteria > Actinomycetota > Coriobacteriia > Coriobacteriales > Coriobacteriaceae > Collinsella. The sequence goes on from CABUGR010000067.1 coordinate 3,633, forward strand.
CTCGACGCCAAGGCGTCCGAGCAAATCGGCTGGCACGTCACGTCGCACTACACCATCTTCGAGGGTCTCTGCCCCGACTGCCGGTAGATGTTTGGGACGTGCCTACTCGGCGAGCAGGCGGCGCAGTTCTTCTTCGACCGTGTGCACGTAACGGACGCGATCGTTGATACCGCGCATGGTGGGGTTGCAGCTCTCCATCAGATAGGGATGGCCCACGACGTTGAGCATGTCGCGATCGTTCTCATTGTCGCCAAATGCCATCATCTCATCGGGCGAAATCCCCAGGACACGACCGTAATCGGCAAGCGCGGAGCCCTTGCCCGAACCGAAACCGATAAGGTCCGTCCATGCGGTTCCTGACGTCATCACATTGACACGGTCGCCAAAGAGGCGCTCGAAATACTCCCGGGCCGCCGGATATTCCACCTCGGGCGTCTGGAAGCCAATCTTAATGACATCCTCGTCGATGTCCTCGGGACGGTCGACCACCGCCACATCGCAGTGGACCACATAGCGCAAATGGTCGACGAACGCATCGTTGCCGCTCATGGTGTAGATGTGCCCCTCACACGAAAGGGTCATGTCGGTATGGGGATACGCAACCACGGTATTCGCGATAACCATAGCAAGGCTACGCTCCATGGAACGCTTGACGACGGCACGCCCCTCGCTCATCACCAGGGTTCCGTTTTCGCATACATAGGCGAGCTCATCGGCCACCGGGGCAAACAGGTAGCGCAAGCTCGCATATTGACGGCCACTCGCCGGCATAAACACGATACCACGACGATGCAGCTCATCGATAAGCTCAAAGGCCTCGGAACGCAGCTCGCGCTCCCCCGGATGCAGCAACGTGCCGTCCAAATCGCATGCAATCAGTTTGATTCCCTCAAGACCCATATGCTTCCCCCAAAGCCTCATATCAACAGCAAGACGGACCTTGATCGGTCGCCCCTCAAAGCCCGTCTTGCGCATACGCGCGCTTAGCCGCGCGCCTTTTTTAAAGTCGGGAGCCATGCTCACGACGACCTCCGCCGCACTCGACGCAAAGCGCCGGTCCGCATCGAGTTCACGGGTAACCAGCGAGAGCCGAACACCCTCGACACCCCGGAGCATGCGGCCCAAAACAGGCTGCACCGGCGTATACATGCGCACAGCATGCTCGTCCGAGTCGCCCCGGAAGAGCGGCGCATGCATGTTGCCGATCTCCCAGCACGAATGCGCGAGCGCAATCGGGTCCATGCGGTCAACTTCGACCAAATAAACCTCGGCGCTGCGCAAGCGCACGACAACCGCCACGGGCACCATGCCCGAACGGTCAATGGCGAGCACGTCGCCGTCGGCAAGACGACCGCCGTCGGCAGTATCCAGCCGAACATCGACCGTGCGCCCCAGCTCCGTCACGCCCACAAACGCGTATACATCAGCCTGGTCCCAATCGAGCAGTAGCTCGTCAACTTCAAAGACGCCGCCCAACTTCCGGCGAAGCAGGAGTTCATAGGACGGATCGTTGAGATTTCCCAAGCATGTCGTCGAAACCAAGCGTTCAGGCATACTCTAACCCTCGACCTCGACGAGCTCGATGTCAAAGTTGAGATCCTTGCCGGCGAGCTCGTGGTTGGCGTCGAGCGTCACGGCCTCGGGCGTCACATCGATGACAACGGCAGGGACGGGCATGCCACTCGGCGTGGACAGGAAGAGCTTCATGCCTTTCTCGATCTGTTCGATGTTGGGAACCTGCTCGGCCGGGAAGGTAATAACCATCTCGGGATTGTGTTCACCATAGGCATCGGCCGCAGGAATGTGTACGGACTTCTTCTCGCCCACCCGCATATCGACCACGGCGGCGTCAAAGCCCTTGATCATCTGACCGGCACCGCAGGTGAACTCCAGCGGCTCGCCGCGATCGTAAGAGCTATCGAACTGCGTGCCGTCGTCGAGCGTGCCACGATAATGGGTCTTAACCTTCTTGCCCTGGTTGGACATGGTAACCTCCGTAATAAGGGCGGCGCACAACGCGGGCCGCCATGAACATATGGCGCTAACTATACCCTAGTCATACAATTCAAAGACAGTTTGCAAAGAAACGCTGCAACCGGAGGAACCATGGCATATCCCGTATTTGACTTGCACTGTGACACCGCCGACCGCATCGGCTGGGCCACACTCGATCTTGACCTGCGCTTTACCGCGGGCACCGACGGCTATTTCCCCGGCGACGAGACGCATCCGCAGGATTTCGACCTTATCGAGGGCAACGCCTGCGCCATCTCGCTCGCAAAGATCGGCAAAACTCCTTGGGCGCAGTGCTTCGCCACGTTCGTACCCGACGAGATTCCCACCGCCCACGCAGCGCGCTTCCAGGCGCAGATCATGGCGCACATGAGTGGCCAGGCCATGCTCAACCACGACCGCATGGTCAACGTGCGCAGCGCCGCAGACATTCGCCCCGCGCTCAAAGACGGCAAGGTCGCCTGCATCCACACCATCGAAAACGCCACGTTCTTTGCCGAGGACCCCGCGCTGATCGAGGTGCTCAAGAGCCTGGGCGTACTCATGTCGTCGCTCAGCTGGAACGCGCAG
>CABUGR010000068.1 GCA_902491135.1 uncultured Collinsella sp.
ATGAATGACCTGATCGAGGGCACGCGCGTCGAGGGCACCATGACGCTCGACGGCAACGATATCTATGCCGAGGGTGTCGACCCGGTCGATCTCCGTCGTCGCGTGGGCATGATCTTTCAGCAGCCCAACCCGTTTCCTAAATCCATCTACGAGAATGTCGCCTTTGGCCCTCGTCTGCAGGGCGTGACTAGCAAAAGTGACCTCGATGACATCGTGGAAGAATCGCTCAAGCGCGCCAACCTCTGGAAAGAGGTATCCAATCAGCTCAACAAGGATGGTTTGGCGCTCTCGGGAGGTCAGCAGCAGCGTCTGTGCATCGCGCGCGTGCTTGCGGTGCAACCCGATGTCCTTCTGATGGACGAGCCCTGCTCCGCCATCGACCCCACGTCCGTCTCTAAGGTCGAGGATCTGATGGCCGAGCTGGCGCCCGAGATGACGATCATCATCGTCACGCATTCAATGCAGCAGGCAGCTCGTATTAGCGACTACACCGCATTCTTCTTGCAGGAAGTTGCCGGCGAGCCCGCCACGCTCATCGAGTATGGTCAAACCGACGCGATCTTCACCAGTCCGGTGGACTCGCGGACGGAAGACTATATCACCGGCCGCTTTGGCTGATCGGTGCGACTAGTCCCAAGCCGATCGGATCTGGTCCGGTGCGTATTCACTGTGCGGGCGGCATGACCGCACCCAACTGATTGGAGTGAACCATGCGCAAACTGTTTTCCCGTCAGCTCATCGAGGCCCGTCACGAGATGCTGAGCATCTACGAGGCCGTCGATCTGGCCCTCCATGATGCCGTGAAGGCCTATGTGACCGACGACCGCAAGCTCGCCACCAAGACCAAGAAGCGCACGCTTTCGATTGACGCACGCTGCGCCAACCTGGAGGCCGTCTGCTACAACCTGATTGCCACGCAGTCACCGGTCGCCTCCGACTTCCGCTTGCTGCAGACGATCATCTACGTCGACTTTAACCTGCAGCGCATGACCGATAAGGTTCGCCAGATTTGCCGCGCCACGCGTCATATGATCAAGGCCGACATCTCGCTGCCCAAGGAGCTTGTCGGCACGGTCGAGGCCGAGGCTGAGGCCGTCTACCAGGTACTGGGCTCTTCGCTTTCTGCGCTCGTCACCAACGACATGTCCATCATCTGCAACTTGGCCGTCGAGGACGAGCCAGTGCACGCCGCCTACGAGAAGTTCTTCCGCACCTTTAACCGCATGGACACGGGCGATTTTATGGACGACGACAGCAACTATGACGACCTGCGCCGCGCCATCATGGTATCGCGCTATCTCGATCGCATCGCCTCGATTTCCATCGATGCCGCCTGCCGTCTGACCTTCCTGTTGACCGGACAGCGTATGACTGCCGGTGATATCGCCTGCACTGATGAGGATGAGCTCGAGAGCATGCGCGTGCCTTCGGGCGAGGGTGTTATCATGAGGCCCGCCGTCGATGCACGCTACGTTGCCAAGGTGCCCGTTAACGAGGTGAGCGAGGGTCTTCGCTACCTGCTCGATCATCTTGAGGATGAGGACGATGGCGAGGACGACGAGGAGTAAGTAACCCCGTTCGTCGAAAGATTGTAAATACCTAAGTGAGCGCGGCCTTGCACATGCGGGGCCGCGCTCTTGCGTTAGCATGGGACTACTTGTTTGGCTGTCAGCGGAGGCGATTGGCAATGGATAACTATTTGGACTTGATGCGCGCTCGCCGCGAGCAGATTCTGGAACGTTTTTATGCGGCGCTCGATCGCGCGGGCCGTCCCCACGACGCCGCGAGCCTCATTGCCGTGTCCAAGACCGTTGGTGTCGATGAGACCGTTGCCGCCATCCAGGCGGGGTATCGCCATTTTGCCGAGAACCGCCCGCAGGAGCTGGTTCGCAAGCTCACGGGTCTGGCGGAGCATCCGGAGCTGCCCGAGGTGCGCTTCGATATGATCGGCAACCTGCAGACCAATAAGATCAATGCGGTGCTGGGCTCAGCCGAGCTGATTCACTCGGTGGGTTCGCTGCATCTGGCGCAGGCGATCTCGAGCCGTGCTGTTCGCAAGATTGAGGCAGGCGAGCTCGTCGGCCCCCAGCGTGTGCTCATTGAGGTCAATGTGAGTGGTGAGGAGTCGAAGGGAGGCTTTTCACCCGATGAGATTCGCGCCGCCGCGGGTGAGCTTGCAGAACTTGAGGGAATTTGCGTACAGGGGCTTATGACTATGGCGCCCCGGGGGAATAAGGATGTGGCACGCCGCACCTTTGCGGGGCTTCGTGAGCTGAGGGATGAGCTGGAGGCGGCGCATCCCGATTTGAACCTGCCTGAGCTTTCCTGCGGTATGAGCGAGGACTTTGAGTCTGCCCTTGAGGAGGGCTCTACGCTCGTTCGCCTGGGCAGGGTAGTATTTAGCCCGGAGTTTGCAGTAAAATAAGGCTCTGAAGTGATTATCGGGGCGCCTGCACTAAACCGCGAGAGGACACAACCATGGGCTTCCTTGACGAGATTAAAAATAAGATGCACCTGGGCGGCCAGCAGGGTTACGACCAGGGTTATGGCCAGGACGACGACTACGGCTACGATGACGGCTACGACGATGGCTATCAGAACAACGGCTACAGTGGTGCTTCGGGCGAGGGCTTCTACACCCAAGACGAGCCGAGCAACGGCCTGCTTGGCCAGACGCGCCGCGGTGAAGCTGAGTCGGTTGCCGTGTATACGCGCTCCGGTCAGCTGGTCGGCGATGACTCCCGCCATGCCACGACGTATAACCCGCCTTCGCGCTCGCAGGACAGTGTTGCGAGCGGTTATCGTCCTGGTGCCTATGACACGCCGTCGAGCTACGCCGAGAATACCCGCGCCCGTGCCGCCGCTGCACCCGCGCCTGCACCGAGCGATGCCTCGGCCTATGCGAGCAATATCATCAACGCCACGCCGCAGCTGCCGGCCTATGTCCTGCGCCCCGAGAGCTATGACGACGTGGAGACCGTGGTGCGCCGCGTTCGCACCAAGCAGCCTGTCGCACTGATTTTTGTGGGCGTACGCACCGAAGTTGCCAAGCGCGTCTTGGACTTCTCTTACGGCTTTGCCTGCGGTCTGGGTGCCACGGTCAAGGAGGTGGGCGACCGCGTGTTCATGGTGCTGCCCGCCGGTTGCGAGGTCAAAGATTCCGATCTCAAGAAGCTTCGTGCCGACGGCTACCTTAAGTAAAGACAAGACGAGGAGATTCCCATCAACATCTACACTATCGTCCAGCTGGTCAACACGCTGTTCAACTTCTATTCCACGCTCATTGTCGTCTACTGCTTTATGACGTGGATTCCCATGAAGCAGGGTGGTTTGCTTCAGGATATTGCCGCGGTGCTTGATAGCGTGTGCGGTCCGTGGCTCAACCTGTTCCGTCGTTTCATCCCGCCGATGGGCGGTATCGATTTTTCGCCGGTCGTTGCGATTATTGCGTTGCAGTTGGTGCAGAGGCTGGTTCTGCAGCTTCTTATAGGTATACTCGTGTAGAACTGACTTAGTAACTTACGTCGGGCGTGTAGCGCCGAGGCGATGAAAAAGGAGACTTGTTATGGCTATTACCCCTGCAGACATCCAGGCTCAGACTTTCTCTGAGGCCAAGCGTGGCTACGATCCTGCTGAGGTCGACGTCTTCTTGGAGACGCTGTCCTCCGAGGTTGACGCTATGCTCGCTAAGATCGTCGACCTTAAGGGTCGCCTGACTGCTACCGAGCAGCAGCTTGCCGATGCGCAGGCTCAGCTTGCCCAAGCTCAGGATGCCACCGCCCAGGCCGTTCCTGCCGCCCCCGTGGCTGCTCCCGCCCCTGACTTCTCCGCTCAGGAGCGCCAGATTTCCGCTGCCCTGATCGCTGCCCAGCAGACCGCTGAGACCATCGTCAACGATGCCAACGAGAACGCTGAGCGTATCCGCAACGAGGCTGACGCCAAGGCCCGCGAGGTTATCCGCCAGGCTCTGACCGAGAAGCAGGCCGAGCTCGAGGAGATCGATCGTCTCAAGGCTTCCCGTGAGGAGTTCAAGGCAGAGTATCTCAAGCTCATCCAGCACTTCATGGACGATGCCCGGAATTCCTTCCCGGCCGATCTGATGGCCTCCACGCCGGTCGGTTCTGCCGCTTCTCCTGCAGTGACTGTTCCCGCCGAGCCGCTGCCCGTCGCTGACCCGGTTGTCCCCGTGGCCGATCCCTTCGCCCCGATCGACAACTTTGCTGCCGACGACCTGGACTAACATTCGGCCTACAATTTAGTGCCTAGAAAGGACCCGCAGCTTGCGGGTCCTTTTTTATGACTGTGCCGGAGTGCGTAACATAAAAAACCGAGCCCTGCACATAATGGCGCAGAACTCGGCGAACGGGTGAGCGGTCAAGGGTAGGTTTTAAGGCATGTCCCAAAACCTACTTGAGGAGGAAGTCGGAGAGGGGAATGGTACGGGCCTCGCGATGCTCGGGATCGGCGATGTGGTCGGCAGGATATCCACAGACGAGCATGTGATAGGGATAGACGCCCTTGGGCAGATTGAACTGCTCCTGCGCCACCTCAGGCTTAAAATGGCATACCCAGCACGTTCCCAGGCCCTGCTCGGTGGCCTCCATCATCATCTGATCACACACGATTGAGGTGTCGATTTCACTAGAATTCATCTGGTCATACGGGCGCACCCAAGCATCACCGGTAACGCTGCAAATAAGGAAGACAAGCGGAGCGCCAAAGATAGACTCATCACGAGCAAACCGAGGCTGACAAGCAGCTGCCTTCTCCAGAAGCTCAGGCGTATCCAACACCATCACACGGGTTGGATGATTATTACAAGCAGAAGGAGCAATACGCCCAGCCTCAACAATGGCATCCACCACAGCTTGCTCAACAGAACGATCCTGAAATTCACGACAAGAATACCGACCCCGAGCCAGATCCAAATAAGACATACAAGCCCTCCAACAATTAAAAATCAAACAAACCCAAAGTAACCCAAACAGTACCCAAAGCAGCAATCAGCCAAACGCTCATCGAGGGCCAAAGTGTCCGAACGGATACCAAAGGTCCCTTCAGCCAAACCCCCATTGCGCTATAACTATCAGCCAAAGTTCCCAATGGTGGTACGTAAGGGAGCGGGCCCGGCCACCTATAACCTTTTGAACGACTCTGCTTGCAGCCGGAGTGAAAAAGGTTATGAGTGGCCGGGCCCGCGACCGCCGGGACACGTACCCCCAATTAACTGTTCTTCATGACAATCGAATCCACAACATCGGCCACATTCTCACAGCAGTCAGCGCAGTACTCCAGGAAGGCGTATACGTCACGCCAGGCGATGACCTCGAGCGGGTCCTTGCCGTTAACGTGCAGGTTGCGCATGGCGTTGATATAGAGCTCGTCGGCTTCGGACTCGATGGTGTTGATCTGGATGACGAGTTCGCGCAGGGTCTTGGACTTGCGGTAGTTGGGCAGCTCGACCATCAGGTCTTTCATGGCGCGGCAGGCGTCAGTCACCTTGTGGGCGATGACGATGGCGTCGGGATGGATGCTCTGGATGTTGGTGAAGTAGACGCGCTGCACGACGCCCTCGATGCGGTCGAGCACGGTGTCGAGTGAGCAGCTCATCAGATCCAGATCCTCGCGCTCGAGCGGGGTGATAAAGGCGGTGAGCAAGGCGTCCTCAAGCTCATGGTGCTTCTTGTCGGCCGCATGCTCGATCGCGTGCATCTTGTTGAGCATATCGTGAATCTTTGCGGGATCGAAGTTCTCGAAAATCTTGGTGAGCAGCTCGGCGGCCTGGACGGCAAGGTCGGCGCAGGCGACGTAGTTGTCGAAGTAGAACGAATCGGGTTTCTTTGCCATGGGTGGGTCCTTTCGAGGCGAAGACGGGTGGGCGAGGTAATGCAGTCCGGATGGACGTTCGGTTTGACTAGAGGAACATCATGAACAGCTTGGCCATGACAAAGCTGATGAGTCCGCAGGCAGGGAAGGTGAAGAACCAGGTGAACATCATGTCCTTGACGACGCCGAAGTTGATGGCCGAGAGGCGCTTGACGGCACCGACGCCCATGATGGCGCAGGTCTTGATGTGTGTGGAGGACACGGGGATGCCGGTAAGGGTGGCAAGCAGCAGGTTCGCGGCGCCCGCCAGGTCGGCGGAGAAGCCCTGGTACTTTTCGAGCTTGACCATGCTCTGGCCGACGGACTTGATGATGCGCT
>CABUGR010000069.1 GCA_902491135.1 uncultured Collinsella sp.
CGTTGAGATTGAAAATCAACCCGGAAGACAGCAAATCAAAAAGCGGAGAGCGGATTAATAAGCTGGGAAAACGCGTTAGCAAGACCGTTGTGGGCAACATTTGGCATGATGTCGCTTAGGCTTTTGGTCACGGGGCCGTGCGGTACCATAAACATCAATGAATTTGACGAACGACCCGCCGAGCTTGCCTCGGCGGGCTTTTGGCGTTGCAATGCCGGAGGAACAGCATGCTCATTCACCGTATAGCCGCGCAGCTCTACACTGCCGAGGCGCTGCAGACCGTCGAGGCCGGGCTCGATTCTGGCGAGGATGTGACGCTGGCCGTGTCTCAGTCGGGTCGAACGCTTATGGCCGCCGCCCAGTTTGCGCGCCGCCCGCGCCCTACGGTCTACATCGTGAGTGGCGAGGATGCGGCCGATCGCGCCGCGCGCAGCTTGGCCGCCTATGTGGGCCTGGCGCACGTGTGTCGTTTTCCCGAGCGCAAGGACTATCCCTGGCGCGAGCAGGCGCCCGACGACGCCGTGGTGGCCCAGCGCTGCGAGGCGCTCGGGCGTATCGTGCGCGGGGACAACTGCATCATGGTCGCCTCGGCCCGCGCACTGCTGCGCTGCGTGCCGCCGGTCGAGAGCCGCTACTGGGAGTCCACTACTTTTGCGGTGGGCGAGGAGATTCCCTTTGACGAGGTGCCGCAGCGACTGGTGGGCATGGGCTATACCAATGCCGGCGCCGCCGACGCGCCCGGCCTGTTCCGTGTGCACGGCGACACCGTCGAGGTGTTTCCGGCGCAGGAAAAGGCGCCCGTGCGTATTGAGTTCTTTGGCGACGAGATCGACCGCATCCGCCGCATGGTGAGTTCAACGGGCCAGACCATCGGCAACGAAGACAGCATCGAGATCTTCCCCTGTCGCGAGCTCGCGCTTACCGACGAGGCCGTCCACAACATGCATGTGGCGCTCTACCGCGCCAGCCAGGACGACAGCAAGTTGGCGGCGCTGCTCGAGATGGTGGATGCACGCATTGTCACGCCCGAGCTCGACCGCTTTTTGCCGGTGATGTACGGCCAGACCGTGAGCCCGTTGTCGCACGTGAGCGGCAAGGCGCTCGTGGTGCTGTCCGAGCCGCGCTCGCTGTTCGACGATTGCCTGCGCGCCTACGAGGATATCGAGGCGCGTGCCGGCGAGGCGGGGGTCGACCGTCTGGACGGCCTGTACGTGCGTGCCCAGCAACTCGACTTTGGTTCCCAGCAACGCCTGAACTATGTGAGCCTGATTCGCGCCGGCGGCGCGGTTACGGCCGAGCTCAAGATTGAGCAGCCTGCTATCGCAGGCTCGGACAACCGCTTTATGACGCGTATTCAGGAGGTCGTGGGCAAGCGCTACGCCTGCGTGTTTGCCATTCCCGACCGCGGGGCGCGCGAGTCGATGGAGCTCACCTTTGGCGACGAGAGCATTACCTTTGAGGAATCGCTGACCGCGGCGCCCGAAAATGTCGGCGCTATCGGCGACCGCGTTCGCGTGGCAGCGGCGGATTCCGCCGACCGTGCCGCACGCCAGGAGGCCCATGCTTCCATTCGCGAGCGTAAGGCCGACGCGCTCAACGCCCGCTCGCTCGAGGCGGGCGCCGCGCAGGCTGCCGCCGGCGCTGCCGTGCCCACCATCTCGCGCGGGCGCGTGACCTTTGTGGACGCTGCCCTGCCGCAGGGCGTGGTGGTGCCCGACGCCAATTTGGCCGTGTTCTCGATCGCCGACCTCAATGCCCGCATGGATGCCAACCGCGCGCGCAGCCGCCGCAAGGTTGACATTACGCAGATCACCTTCCCGTTTAAGCCGGGCGATTACGTGGTGCACGCTACCCACGGCATCGCGCTCTTTAGCGAGATCGCGCGCCAGGAAGTGGGCGGCAAGGAGCGCGACTACTTTTTGCTGGAATATGCCGACGGCGACAAGCTCTACGTGCCGCTCGAGCAGGTCGACCGCATCACACGCTATGTTGGCCCCGACGGCGACAAGCCGCGCCTGACCAGGCTCAACACTGCCGACTGGACGCGTGCCACCAATAAGGCGCGCAAGAATGCCAAAAAGCTGGCGTTTGACCTGGTCGACCTGTATACGCGCCGCTCGTCGATCGCAGGCATCGCCTGCCCGCCCGATACGCCCGAGCAGATCGAGATGGAGGAGAGCTTCCCCTACGACGAGACGCGCGACCAGCTGGAGGCTATCGCCGACATCAAGGCCGACATGGAGGCGCCCAAGCCCATGGACCGCCTGCTGTGCGGCGACGTGGGTTTCGGCAAGACCGAGGTTGCCCTGCGCGCGGCGTTTAAGTGCGTGGACTCCGGCCGCCAAGTCATGGTGCTCTGCCCCACGACCATTCTGGCCCAGCAGCACTACGAGACGTTTTTTGAGCGCTTTGCCCCGTTTGGCCTCGAGGTCGAAGTGCTCAGCCGCTTCCGCACCCCGGCGCAGCAGAAGCGTGCGCTTAAGGCGTTTGCCGAGGGCACGATTGATGTGCTCATCGGCACGCACCGCTTGCTTTCGGCCGATGTGAACCCCAAGAACCTGGGCATGGTGATCATCGACGAGGAGCAGCGCTTTGGCGTTCAGCACAAGGAGCAGCTCAAGAACCTGCGCGAGCAGATTGACGTGCTCACGCTTTCGGCAACGCCGATTCCGCGAACCATGCAGATGGCCACGAGCGGCGTGCGCGACATGAGCCTGATCACCACACCGCCGACCGGGCGTCGTCCCGTGATCGTGCACGTGGGGGAGTACGACCCCGACGTGGTGAGTGCGGCGATTCGCCTGGAGGTGGGCCGCGGCGGTCAGGTGTATTACGTGTCCAACCGCGTCAAGACTATCGACGACGCCGTGGCGCGCGTGCACGAGGCCGCGCCCGAGGCGCGCGTGGGTGTGGCACACGGCAAGATGAGCCCGCGCGAGGTCGAGGACGTGATGATCGAGTTCGCGACCAAAAAGATCGACGTGCTCATCGCCACGACCATCGTGGAGAGCGGCATCGACAACTCGACCGCCAACACACTGATCATCGAGGACTCGCAGCGCCTAGGTCTGGCGCAGCTCTACCAGCTCAAGGGCCGTGTGGGCCGCTCTGCCACGCAGGCCTATGCGTACTTTATGTTCCCGGGCGAGCTGCCGCTTACCGAGGAGGCTACGGCACGCCTGACCGCACTTTCCGAGTTTCAGGACCTGGGCAGCGGCATGCGCATCGCCATGCGTGACCTGGAGATCCGTGGTGCCGGCTCGCTCATGGGCGCCGAGCAGCACGGCAACCTGTCGAGTGTGGGCTTTGACCTGTTTACGCAGATGCTGGGGCAGGCCGTGGCCGAGGCGCGCGGCGACGACGATGCCGGCGTGGAGGCGGCGAGCGTGGGCATTAACCTGCCGGCCGACTACTTCTTGTCCGAGGAGTACATGCCGGCGGTGGACCAGCGCGTGCTCGTGTACCGCAAGCTCGCTGCGGCTGAGGACCTGGAGAGTATCGACGAGGTGCAGGAGGAGACCGAGGCCGCGCATGGCGAACTGCCGTTGGCGGGACTCAACCTGTTCAACCGCGCGCGCATCCGTATTCGCGGCGAGCGCCTGGGGCTCGAGAGCGTCACGCTCAGTGGTGGACGCATTACCTTCCTGGGGGTTGACGTTCCCAAGAAGGTGGCCTTTGAGTTCAAGAATCGCTATGGCGCGGTGAACTTCCCCAAGAGCCGCAAGCTATCGGTGCCCTACAAGGCGGGCGCCGGCGCGGGCAGCGGCCTGGGTCGCGGTCTCGACGCCAACGACGGCACCGGCCCCGTGGCGGCCGCGCTCATGCTGCTGCAACAGCTGGGTGCCAGCGACGACGACTAACGGGTCGACGCTGCAAACGCCCCATTTGGGCAATCTGGCTCCATCGAAAGGAAAGCATGTTCGGATACATCTATAAGAAAGATGTCGCCATTATCGCGGTTGTCCTGTGTCTTTGTCTGGGCGTGGGCAGCTTCTTCGATTATCAGATCTCGAGCGCGCTGTTCAATATCGGCAGCATGTACGGTCGCTTTATCGAGGCGGCCGGCGAGCTGCCGTTTGAGCTGACGGCGAGCATCGCGGGCGTTATGCTCGTGCGCGCGGTGCGTCCCGACTCCAGGGGGAGCAAATGGCTCGCCGTGCTCGGCATCCTCATCGACGTGGGCCTGCTCGGCTACGAGATCGTTTCGTCCCTGAGGGTTGGCGGCAAACTCATCGCGGCTCAGTTGGTGCTGACGTTTGTGCTGGTCATCGCCGCCAATCTTATCGTCTATCGTCTCACGCGCACGACCGAGCCCGACGAGCTCACGCGCTGGGCGTTGATGGTGCTTGTCGTGTGGGTCGCTCAGGCCATCATCCTCAACGTGATTGTCAAGCCGCTGTGGTCGCGCCCACGCATGCGCGTGATCGAGGTGACGCAGGGACTCGAGTTTCAGCCGTGGTGGGTGATCGGCAACCCTGACAAGTGGGCCTATATTGCCGCCGGTGTAGTCAAGGACGGCTTTAAGTCGTTTGCGAGCGGACACACGGCGCATGCGGCGATTGGCCTTATGCTCGCCGGGCTTCCCGCGGCAGCCTTTAAGGAAAAATCTTCGCGTCGCCGCGTGATCTTTTGGGCGGCGGCTGTGGTCGCGGCGCTCGTCGCGCTTGGCCGCATCGTGATCGGTGCACACTTTTTGAGCGACGTGAGCTGCGGTTTTGCCCTGGTACTGGCGCTTGAGTGCCTTGCCGCGCGCATTGCCTATCCCAACGGCGTACAATAGCTCCGTTTGAATCATCTGGCCGATACCCGGTAAGAGAGGATTGCCATGCTCGCGTTCAACAACGACTATTCCCACGGCGCACACCCAGCGGTGCTGCAGGCGCTCGTCGATACCAACATGGAGCCGCAGCCCGGCTACGGTACCGATGCGCATACCGAGCGTGCCAAGCAACTTATTCGCGAGGCCTGCCAGGCCCCCGATGCCGACGTGTTTTTTCTGGTGGGCGGCACGCAGGCCAACGCGACGGTGATCGACATGCTGCTCGCGCCGTACGAGGGCGTCGTTGCTGCCGAGACTGGCCACGTCGCCTGCCACGAGGCGGGCGCCATCGAGTTTGGCGGCCACAAGGTACTCACCATCCCCGGCTACGAGGGCAAGATGCACGCCGAGGACCTCGAGAACTATATCCAGGTGTTCTACGAAAACGAGAGCTACGAGCACACGGTGTTCCCGGGCGCCGTGTACGTGAGTCTATCGACCGAGTACGGCACGCTGTACTCCAAGGCCGAGCTCGCGGCGATTCATGCGGTATGCCAGAAGCGCGAGATTCCGCTGTTTGTGGACGGTGCTCGCCTGGCCTATGCGCTGGCGGCCGATGAGTGCGACATTACCCTGCCCGAGCTGGCGCAGCTGTGCGACGTGTTCTACATCGGCGGCACCAAGTGCGGCGCGCTCTGCGGCGAGGCTGTGGTGTTCTGCGGCATGCACGCTCCGGCACATCCCATTCCGCGCATTAAGCAGCACGGCGCGCTGTTGGCCAAGGGCCGCCTGATGGGCGTGCAGTTTGAGGCACTCTTTACCGATGGCTTGTATTTTGAGATTGGTCGACAGGCGATCGAGACGGCCCAGACGCTACGTCGTGTGCTGCACGAGCGCGGTTACCAGTTCTTTTTGGAGACGCCCACGAACCAGCAGTTTGTGATTCTGCCCAACGAGGATATGGCCCGCATTCGCGAGCATGCCTCGATCGAGTACTGGGAAAAGTACGACGATACTCACACGGTGGTGCGCTTTTGCACCAGCTGGGCCACGACGCAGGAGGACATCGACGCGTTGGCGGCTGTCCTGTAGCCTGATGTAATGACGAGGGGCCGCCTTGCGCTGGGTTTGGCGCAAGGTGGCCTTTGTTTTTGAGGGGGAAGGGTTGTATGACCGAGATGTCCGATCCGACGATTCGTCTGGCGACGCCCGATGATGCGCCGGCGTTGCTTGCCATCTATGAGCCGTATGTGCGCCAGACGGCGATTACCTGCGAATACGAGGTGCCGAGCGTTGAGGAGTTCGCCGGGCGCATCGAGCGCACGCTCAAGCGCTATCCGTATCTGGTGATGGAACTGGACGGGCGTCCGGTAGGCTATGCCTATGTGAGTCCGCTCAACAGCCGCGAGGCATACGACTGGTCGGTCGAGACATCGATCTA
>CABUGR010000070.1 GCA_902491135.1 uncultured Collinsella sp.
GTATGGTCGGTGCTCTGTCTATCGTCCGCTATCGTACGGCGGTCAAGGACCCGCTCGACCTGCTGTATCTGTTTTGGGCCATTACCACGGGCATTACGGCAGGTGCCGGCATGTATGCGCTCGTGGGGCTCACAGCGGTGGTGATCGTGGCGATGATCGCCGGCTTTGCGAGCCACCAGGACAAGGCGCGCGTGTACATGATGGTCATTCACTACACGGGCCAGACCACCGGCGACGATATCGTGCGTGCATTTGGGCGCACCAAGTTCACCGTCAAGTCCAAGACCATGCGCGGCGACAAGGTCGAGATGGCCGTCGAGGTGTTCTCGGACGGTGTGGATATGCCCTATGCCGACGCCATCCGCGCACTCGACGGCGTTGAGGACCTGACGCTCATCCAGTACAACGGCGAGTACCACGGCTAATTTTGTTCCGGCGTTTTAACAAACGCCGGACCGCTCGACGCTGCGCGGACATCTGCCGGGCGATCTGCCGCTCAAACCGTCGCTCGCGTACATAAAGTACGCTTCGCTCCTCTTTCGCGGCACCTCGCCACGGCAGCTGCCCGCTCGCTGACGTTTGCTCGACCTGGATGGGCGAGTTGATTCATTGAGCGCGTTCGCGGGTATTATGGTGAAAGCGATTTCAATGACAGGGGTGCTCGTGGTTAAGATGAAAGATGTGGCCGAGCTGGCCGGCGTTTCGAGCGCCGCCGTCTCGCGCTACCTCAACGGTGGATATATCTCGGCGGACAAGGCCGAGCGCATTAAGCAGGCAATCGAGCTGACCGGATACGTGCGATCCAGCCAGGCTCGCGCGCTGCGCACCGGTTCCACCAAGCTCATCGGCGTCATCGTACCTAAGATCAACTCGGAATCCGTGAGCCGCATTACCGCCGGCATTGGTCAGGTGCTCGGTCGCCGTGGCTACCAGATGCTGCTTGCCAATACCGACAACGCGGCCGATCGTGAGCTCGAATACCTCGATTTATTCCAAAACCACCCGGTTGACGGCATTGTTCTGGTGGCAACTATGATCACCGACGAGCACCGTCGCGCGATTGAGTTGTGCCGTGTGCCCATTGTGTTGATCGGCCAACATGTCGAGGGCGCGGCGTGCGTCTATCACGACGATTACGAGGCCGCCTTTGAGCTGGGCCATGCGCTTGCGGGCCGCGTGGACGGCAAGATCGCCTACATTGGAGTTACCGAAGAGGACCGCGCGGCCGGTTATGACCGCCGTCGCGGTTTTGAGGCCGGCTTGCGCGCCGCGGGTAACCCGCTCGATGCCGCCTTGATTCGCCTGGGCTCGTTTACGCTCGACTCGGGCTATGGTGCGGCGCGTGAGCTGCTTTCCGTCGCTCCCGATGTTTCGTTTATCGCCTGCGCGACCGATACCATGGCGGCGGGCGCGCTACGTGCTATCGATGAGGTTCGCGGCATGGGCGAGGGCATACACCGTGTGAGCGGTTTTGGCGACAACGCGTTTTTACGCGCGCTGACGGGCGGCATTCCCACCGTGCACTATGGCTACCTGACCAGTGGCGTCGAGGCGACCAATATGTTGCTCAACACGCTCGATGGCGTGGAGGGGGAGAGCGGTCTAAAGACGCTCAAGCTCGGCCATCAGCTTATGAATGTCTAGGTTTTGGGCACGTCTGCCTGCCTCTGAGTCGCCTGGTTTTTCCGTAAAACTACCATTCGCCGGCTTTTTCCTACCGTTTACCGCTATATGAAAACGATTGCAGACATATGAAACTGAAAACGATTACAGTGTAAGTGTCAAAGCTGGCCGGGTGTACATGCGCCCGTTGGAGGAAAGGGAAGTCATGGACTACCGCAAATTAGCCCAAGAGGTGCTCGACAACATCGGTGGCGCCGACAACGTGGTTTCGGCCGCACACTGTGCCACGCGTCTTCGCCTGGTGATTGCCGATAATTCCAAGGTTAATAAGGAGGCCATCGAGAACGTCGACGGCGCCAAGGGCGTCTTTGAGGCCCAGGGCCAGCTCCAGATTATTTTTGGCACCGGCACCGTTAACAAGGTCTACGAGGAGTTCATCGCGCTCAGCGGCGTCGAGGCTGCCACCAAGGCCGAGGTCAAGGAGGCCGCGGCGCAGCAGCAGAACATCTTTATGCGTGCCATCAAGGTGCTCGGCGACGTCTTTGTCCCCATCATCCCCGCCATCGTGGCTTCGGGCCTGCTGCTGGGCATTATGAGCGCCCTCAACTTTATGGCCTCCAACGGCTTTATCGCGCTCGACACCAATAACTTTATCTACAAGATTGCCGACCTGGTCTCGGGCACGTCCTTTGGCATTCTGCAGATCCTGATCGGCTACTCCGCCGCTAAGGCCTTTGGCGCCAACCCGTATCTGGGCGCTGTCGTCGGCGGTGCGTTCATCAACTCCTCGCTGCAGAGCGCTTACACGGTTGCCTCCGAGGGCGTTCAGACCATGGTCACCGTCATTCCCGGCGTGTACAGCTTTGAGTGGGTCGGCTATCAGGGCCATGTGATCCCCATCGTCATCGCCTGCGCCATTCTGGCCTTCCTCGAGAAGCGCCTGCACAAGATCGTTCCCGAGATGTTCGACCTCTTTGTGACCCCGCTTGTCTCCGTGTTCGTGACCGTGCTCGTGACGCTCGTTGCCGTCGGCCCCATCTTCGTGTGGGCCGAGAACGCCATCCTCGGTCTGATCCAGGCCCTGCTGACCCTGCCCTTCGGCATCGGTTCCTTTATCGTCGGTCTGTTCTATGCCCCCACGGTCGTTACCGGTATCCACCAGATGTACACCGCCATCGACCTGGGCCAGCTCGCCCAGTACGGTGTGACCTACTGGCTGCCCATTGCCAGCGCTGCCAACATCGCCCAAGGTGGCGCCGCGCTTGCCGTTGCCTTTAAGACCCGCGATGCCAAGATTAAGGGCCTGGCGCTTCCTTCGGCTCTGTCCGCTTTCATGGGCATTACCGAGCCTGCCATCTTCGGCGTGAACCTTCGCTTCTTTAAGCCCTTCATCGCCGGCTGCATCGGCGGCGGTTGCGGCGCCCTGGTCTGCGCGCTCACTTCGCTGGCTGCCTCCGGCACGGGCGTTACGGGTATCTTCGGTATCCTGCTGTGCCTGGCCCAGCCCGTGCAGTACGCGATCATGTTTGCGGTCGCCGCGCTGGTTTCCTTTGGCGTCTCGTTTGTCCTGTACAAGGACGAGCCCAAGGCTTCCGAGCAGGCCTAAGAGCTTTTGATTGAAGGGTGCCCGCGGGTTGTATGCTCGCGGGCGTTTCCCGTATCCGGTGTCGATCTCTGGCGCCCTGTTACTTTCTATCCGTTAGGACTTTGATATGTCTAATGCACTTGGCCGCGACCTTGCAAAGCTGGTTGCCGCTGTTGACGCTGCCGCCTCTGAGTGCGGCCATGGCGCGTATGGCCAGCGCTTCCATATTATGCCGCCGGCGGGCTGGCTCAACGACCCCAACGGTCTTTGCCAAGCAGGCGGCGTGTTCCATGCCTATTTTCAGTATGCGCCGTTTGATGTCGAGGGCGGCGTTAAGGTCTGGGGCCATGCGACGAGTCGCGATCTTATGACGTGGGATTACGTTGGCGCCCCACTGTTGCCCGACGAGCCGTTCGATTGCCATGGTGTGTATTCGGGCTCCGCGCTTGCCGAAGACGGTCGCATTCGCGTGCTCTATACGGGCAACGTTAAGCTTTCCGATGCTGACGGTACGTACGATTACGTCAATACCGGCCGTCGCGCCGATACCGTCTATGTGGAGAGCGTTGATGGCCTTGCCGGTCGGGAGTTCAACCAAAAGCGCGTGGTGCTGGCGTCCGAGGATTATCCCGAGGATTTGACCTGTCACGTGCGCGACCCCAAGGTGTGGCGTGACGCGGACGGGCGTTATCACATGGTGCTGGGCGCGCGTCGTCGCGTGGATGGTCCGCATGTCGATAGTCGATTTTGCGCCATGCACGGTGAGGGTGCCGGGCGCGATGTGAGCGAGATCCTGGTGTATGGCTCGGCCGACATGCTGAGCTGGGAGCTCGAGAACCGTGTGTCTACGCCCGAGCGATTTGGCTTTATGTGGGAGTGCCCGGGATACCTTGAGCTCGAGGCGGATGGCGGTGTACCGGCAAGGTTTCTGTCTTTCTCTCCCCAGGGGCTCGAGGGCGGTCGTTGGAACCGCGGCAACGTATACGCTGCTGGCTACATGCCTGTAACGGGCGACATCACCGGTGGTGACGGTGCCTATGAACTGGGCGAATTCCGCCTGTGGGACGCTGGTTTTGACTTCTATGCTCCGCAGGAGTTCACGGCCGAGGACGGTCGCCATATTCTAATCGGCTGGATGGGCATGCCCGATGAGCCGACCTATGGCAACGCGCCTACCGTGGCGTGCGGCTGGCAGCACTGCATGACGGTGCCGCGTGAGCTTACAGCCGGTGCCGGCGGCGTAGTGCTGCAGCAGCCGGCGCGCGAGATCGAGCGCCATTATGCCTCGGTTCGTGTGGGGGCGGGCTCGTTGGAGGTTGACGGCGATACCTGCTTTGACGTTGTTATTGACGGTGTCGACGACGCGTTTACCGCGACTGTTGATGGCGAGCTGAAGCTGGCGTTTGTGCCCGCCAATGGCGAGCTGCCCGCGCGCTTTGAGATGCGATTTACCGATGAGGGTCGCGCTTCTGCCGGCTGCGGTCGTACCGTGCGCTGGGAGGCCGTCGACGAGGTTCGTAACGTGCGCATTGTTGGCGATGCCTCTTCGGTCGAGGTGTTTGTGAACGATGGCGCGCTCGTGTTCTCGACGCGCATCTATCCCGAGGCCTATGGCGTGACCGTTGACGCTCCGGGTGCGTGCGTGACCTATCACACGCTCATCATCTAGGTGATTCGTCGCATATCGGCGCTATACTGCAGCCGTTGCCCACGATGCGGGGAACACCCGCATCGTGGGTTTTTGTTTATGAAGGGACGGTGCCGTGTGGATGTACAGCACCTAGAAGAGGCCTGGGCTGCAAGGGCCGGCGCGCGTGAGGCGCGTCTTGTTGCTGCCTCGCATGTGCCGGCGGCTCTGTCGCTGCTGGGTATTGTGCGCCCCGGCGACCGTTTGGTAGCGTTTGCGGATGACTTTACCGAAGCGTTTGCACGCGGCTTTGATGGCTGCGATGTTGCGCTGGTGGGCTCGCCGTCCGCCGAGGCGTTTGCCGCCGCGTCTGAGGATTTTGATGCTTCGTTTGATGCCGAGGTGCCGCACCTGTGGTGGTTCGTCAACTCCATCGGCGGGTTTGGTCTGCGTGTGCCCGATCTGCGCGCTCTGGGCCGCGCTGCTCGTGAGGCCCACGCGCTGTTTGTGGTGGATAACACGGTGGCGTCGGCTTTTGGCTGCGATTCGCTGCGGCTGGGTGCCGCGCTGTCGCTCGAGGCGCTCGATCGTGTATGCGCCGGTGATGCTCCGCGCAAGTTGGTTGCCGTATCGGCCGCGCGCTCGCAGCTCAAGCGCCATCGCGTGGATGCCGCGGCTGAGTGCGCGCATGCCCTGCTCGAGGGCTGTGGCTTGGCCAAGCTTGATATGCCTGCTGACGAGGCCGGTGTGCTGGAGCGCGGGTTCGACTCGCTCGACGCTCGCATGCAGGCTCACTTTGACCGCGCACGTGCGCTGGCCGAGTATCTGGCCGCCAACGAGATGGTGTACAACGTGCGCTATCCCGGGCTGAGCTCGCATCCCGACCATGAGGTTGCAACGGGAATTCTCGAGCATGGTTTTGGCCCGGCAGTTGAATTTCACCTTATCGAGCGTAGCGCGGGAGAGCTGTTCAACGCTTTGCCGGGGGAGTTTCGCACATCGCCTGCCGGCGGCCCAACAACACGCCTCTCTGCCCCGCGCGGCAAACAGGGGAGTACCATCCGCCTCTTCGCCGGCACCGATGACCCTTTGGTTGTAGCGTCCGCCCTAGACAACGCCCTAAGATGATTTAATAAGTTGCGGTGAAATATGGATTGATTTACGGCTTTAACAGCATAAACAGTCCCTATTTCACCGCAACTTATGAGAAGGGGTTGTGTAGCTAAAAAGCCCCGTCCCAAATTAGCTACTTTGGTTGATGCTGGCGATGAGGTCGTTAGCTTTGGTGGCGATGACGTTGTTGATGTCGGCCTGCAGCTCCTCGTAGACCGCTATG
>CABUGR010000071.1 GCA_902491135.1 uncultured Collinsella sp.
CATGGATCAGGCCGGCGGCAGCGGCATCAAAGCGGTCAACGCCGTAGACCTCGGCCAGATGAAGTGCGGTCTCGGCAACACCCAGCGAATGCACATAGCGCTTGCGCTTATCCTTCATGCGAACATCGAGCAGCTCTTGAATGCGCTTGAGCAGCGCGCGCTCATCGCCCTCAAACTGATCCTCTACCGACAACGTAGACCCCCATCACTCAAAATCTTCTTGGCCCAAATCGGCATATAGCCTGCGTTTGCGAATGTAGCCGAGCACGGACTCGCTCGTAAGATAGCGCACGCTCATACCGCGGGCAACACGCTTGCGAATGTTCGTCGAGCTGATCGCCAGCGCCGGAATCTGAATATAGCGCACGTCGAACGGCAGCCCCGACTCTTTGATTCGGGCACGCGCCGTATCGATATCAAAGCCCGGTCGCGTCGCCGCAATAAAGGTAGCAAGCTCAGCGATTCGTTCGGCATCATGCCAAGTCACAATATCGATAATCGCGTCGGCGCCCGTAATAAAGTAGAGCTTTACCTGCGACGGGTAAAAGTCGCGAAGGGCATGAAGCGTATCGGCCGTATAGGTTACACCCGGACGGTCGATCTCGAACCGGCTCGCCAAAAAGGCCGGGTTCGCGGCGGTGGCGAGGACCGTCATGGCATAACGGTCCTCGGCAGGCGTCACCGGCTTGTCAAGCTTAAAGGCAGGAGAGCCCGCCGGCATAAAGAGCACAGCGTCCAAGTCGAGCGACTCGCGCGCCTGCTCGGCGGTCACCAGGTGCCCGTAATGGATGGGATCAAAGGTGCCACCCATAATGCCGAGCCTAAACTCCTGCCCGTCCTCTAGAGGAAGCTCGGGCAGACCGATTCCACCGCGCAGCGACATGGCTTACTCGCCCTCCGAGGTCTCGGCATCGCCCGCGGCATCCGCCGCATCGACAACCTCGACTCCCTCATCCGCAGCATCGGCCACGTCAATGGCTTCAACGGCAACGCCATCGCCAGCATCCTCGAGCTCCTCGTACTCCGAGAAGTCCTCGGCGCCCTCAAAGTCAAAGGCGCGCTGGCAAATGCGGACCTCGTCGCCCGCACGGCAACCGGCCTTCTCGAGCGCGTCGTCAACACCCATACGCGCAAACTTATGCTGCAGGTAAATGACGGCTTCCTCGTTTTCCCAGTCGGTCTGGATGACCATGCGCTCGATGGCACGACCGACCACGCGGAAGGCACCGGGCTCTTCCTGAACAATGCGGAAACGCTTCTCACGCTGCAGGCGACGGCGCTCCCACTCATCGTCGCGCAGAACGACCGGCTCATCCGAGACAGCCAACTCGGCGCGCAGCTTAGCCACCTGCTCGCCCACGGCAAGCATCAGCGTGTTGAGGCCGGCGCCCGTCACGGCAGACACGGCAAAGAACATATGTTCATCGTCGAGCGCTGCGCGCTTGAGGTCGGCAATCTTGTCGGCCGTGCCCGGCGCATCGCACTTGTTGGCAACGACGATCTGCGGACGCTCCGAAAGCTCGGCGCCATACTGCTCGAGCTCGCGGTTGATGATGTGGTAATCCTCGACCGGATCGCGATCCTCAAAACCACCCGTCATGTCGACGACGTGCATGATCAGGGCCGTACGCTCAATGTGGCGCAGGAACTGGTGACCCAGGCCCTTACCCTCGCTCGCGCCTTCGATAAGACCGGGGACGTCGGCAACGACGTAAGAATATTCACCGGCACGCACCATGCCGAGGTTCGGCACGAGCGTGGTAAACGGGTAGTCAGCAATCTTGGGACGGGCGGCACTCATGCGCGCGATGAGCGATGACTTACCCACGGAGGGAAAGCCCACGAGCGCGGCATCGGCCATAAGCTTCATCTCGAGCTCGATCCAGTGCTCCTCGGCCGGTTCGCCCAACTGGGCAAAGGCCGGAGCGCGACGCACCGACGTCACAAAGTGCGTGTTGCCCAGACCGCCGGCACCGCCGGGCGCCACGACGACGCGCTCGCCGTCGTGCACCAGGTCGGCAATCTCAAACATCGGGGTCTGCGTCTCGGGATCGAGCTCGCGCACCACGGTACCCATAGGGACCTTGAGAATCAGGTCCTCGCCGCTCTTGCCGTTACGACGGGCACCCTGCCCGTGCGTGCCGCGCTCGGCGCGAAAGTGATGCTTAAAGCGGTAATCGATCAGCGAAGACAGCTGAGCATCGGCCTGGATGACGACATTGCCGCCACGACCGCCGTCGCCGCCATCGGGGCCGCCCTTGGGGACAAATGCCTCGCGCCTAAACGACATGCATCCGGCTCCGCCGTCGCCGCCGCACACGTTAATGCGGCTGATATCGGTGAACTGTGACAACAGAATCGCCTCCTACAAAAAAGAGGGAGACCCTTGAATCCTAAAACTCAAGTGCCTCCCACATATGTGCTCTATGAAGGGTGAATTACGCGTTCGCGAGCGGGCGTACGCTGACCCTGTGCTTGATACCCTTGTGGAACTCAACGGTACCGTCGACCAGCGCGAACAGCGTGTCGTCCTTACCACGGCCAACGTTCTCACCCGGGTGGATGTGCGTGCCGTGCTGACGGACGAGAATCGTGCCCGTGGTTACCGTCTGGCCGGCATAGCGCTTCGTGCCAAGGCGCTGACCGCGGGAGTCACGGCCATTACGGGAGGAACCGAGTCCTTTTTTGTGTGCCATTGTGTATACCTACTCTTTCGTTACGAGTGTAATCTACTCGGCGACGGGAGCCTCGGCAACAGCCTCAGCCTCTGCCTTGACAGCCTTCTTGGCGCGGGAGGTAGCCTGAACCTTCACGATCTTCAGCTTGGTGAGCTGCTGACGGTGACCCTTCAGACGACGATAGCGCTTGCGCTTGTGGAACTTGAAGACCAGCTGCTTCTCGCCCTTGAACTGCTCAACGATCTGAGCGGTAACCTTGGCCTTGGCCAGCTTGTCGGGATCGGTGACGATCTTCTTACCATCGTTGAGGAAGATAACCGGCAGGGTGACCTTGTCGCCCTCATTGCCCTCGATCTTCTCGACGGTGATGACATCGTCGGTGGCGACCTTGTACTGCTTGCCGCCCGTGTTAACGATTGCGTACATGTTTACTTGCCCTTCATGCATCAGTTAGTGCAACAGCCGAATATAGTAGCAGGCGAAAATACCCCCGTCAACGAGTATGTGGAGCAAATCCACAAGTTCGCACAGGTATGGGGCTGACGAGTCGGCCCTCGTCGTCCTCGCATGCTTGATTCTGACGCTCGACATCGTAGGAGCAGATGGTCACGAGGTCTTGCATACCGGTGGAAACAATAGGTGCATCCACGCCCGGGGTCAAGCCCTGCAACAAAACATCAGCAGCAGAAAGCAAAATTTCCGGACGCATGGAGCCCTCGTTGTCGGCATGGGTGTCGAGCATGAGCACCAAATGGTCCGGGCGCTCCCCCGCCGTGAGCTCATAGCCAACGAGCGTGTGATCCAAATCCAAGCGCTTGCTCTTTTTGCCGCGCGCGTAGTCGATGCCGTGGCCCGCGCGCAGCGTGTCGATCGCACGACGCACCTCGTCGGCGCTTACGGGCGCCTCGGGATCCAAGTGCAGGTCGATGCGATACGACAGGCGCGTGAGCTGCGCCGTCAACGCCGGCGTGCGCACGTCGATGTACGCCGCCTCGATGGGCGCCAGATCGGCCGGAGACGCCGCAGCCAGGCGCCCAAACGCCTCGTCGAGCGCCACGAACTCGGTCATAAACAGGTCATACCACTCGCAGGTCGACGACGTACCCACCGGCAGCGCCGAAGAGAAGCCCACGCGCATGTGCGGAGAGAAGCCCTGCGTGACGGCATAGGGAAGTCCCGCACGGCGCACGATGCGCTCAATGGTATGGATTACTTCGAGATGGCCCAGGTACTTAAGGCGATCGCGCTTGCCATAGCGAACACGAAGTCTAAAGAGCGAGGGGTTGTCGGTCAGGCGCTCACTCATGCGCGATCACCCATCAATACATTCTTGGCGTGGAGCGTGGGGCAGATCCCGCAGCCGGTGCACGACGTGCGGGTACAGTCGGGAGTCGTGACGCCCTCGAGTGAGCGACGGTACTCGCGCTCGAGGAAGCCGCGCGTGCAGCCGGGGCTCACGTGCTCCCACGGCAGGCGCTAGTCCAACTCGTAGGGCAGGTGCACGAGCTCATTGAGGTCGATGCCGTTTTTGGCAGCAGCTTCCTTCCAGTTATCGAGCGAGAAATGCTCTACCCAGGCGTCAAAGCGAGAGCCCGAGCGCCAAGCATCGATGATGACGGGCGTCATGTCACGACCGGCGCGGGAAAGCGCGGCCTCGATGAGCGAGGTCTCGGCATCGTGGTAATGCTCGCGGACGGCACGGTTGCGAACGCTCGTGATAAGCAGCTTCTGGCGACGCTTGACGTCGTCGTAGTCGAGCTGCGGGCACCACTGGAACGGCGTGGCAGCCTTGGGGATAAAGACCGAAACCGAGATCGACACCGAAATCGAGCCGCGACGAGCCTTGGGCACCACGGAACGACCGAGCTCCAGCACGTGATCGGCCAGATTGGCGATGGCCACGATGTCCTCGTCGCGCTCGCCGGGAAGGCCCATCCTAAAGTAGAGCTTCATGCGGTTCCAGCCGGCATCGAAGGCCGCCTTGGCCGCACGGTCCAGGTCCTCCTCGGTCACGTTCTTGTTAATGATGTCGCGCATGCGCTGGCTGCCGGCCTCGGGCGCGAACGTTAGTCCGCCCTTCTTTTCGCCGGCGACCGACTCGGCCATATCCACGCCAAACGAATCCAGGCGCTGCGACGGAATAGACACGCGAATACCCGTATCCTCCAGGCGACGGTTGAGCCTGCCGAGCACGTCGCGAATGCAGGAGTGGTCGGTCGTGGAGAGCGAGGTCAGCGACACCTCGTCATAGCCAGTCTTTTCCAGGCCCTGAATCACCGACGAGACGATCTGGTCGGCCGAGCGCTCGCGCACCGGGCGATACGTCATGCCGGCCTGGCAAAAACGACAGCCGCGGGCGCAGCCACGCAGGATCTCGATAGACAGGCGGTCGTGAACCAGCTGCGCATAGGGCACGCACGACTGCGACAGCGGATTCGTGGCGCCGAAATCCTCGACGACGCGCTTGTAGACCACGGTCGGCGCATCCTTGCCCTCACGTGGCACGGTGTAGCCATGCGGCGAGCAGGGCTCGTCATGACGAACCTCATAGAGCGACGGCACGTAGTTGCCGGCAATGGATGCAAGCTGCTCGACAATCTGCGCGCGCGGGACCCCTTCGTCACGCAGGCGGCGATGCAGCTGGCAGGTCTCGAGCAGCGATTCCTCGCCCTCACCGATGAGGATGGCATCGAAGAAGGCCGCGTACGGCTCGGGGTTGTACACCGAGGGACCGCCGGCGATGATGATTGGGTCGTCTTCACCTCGGTCGGCCGCTAACAGCGGAATGCCAGCGAGGTCCAAAGCCTCGAGGAAGTTCGTCACCGCCATCTCGTGCGGCACATGCAGACCGACGATATCAAACGAAGCGACCGGCGCTGCACCCTCGAGCGATAGCAGCGGAATACCCGCCTCGCGCATGGCGTCGCCCATATCGGGCCACGGCACATAGCCGCGCTCGCAGGAGATGCCCTCGGCCTGGTTAAGGATGTTGTAGAGGATGGCGATGCCCTGGTTGGGCAGACCAACCTCGTACACATCCGGGTAGATCAGGCAGCAACGGTAGTCGGCATCGGCCTTGGAAAGCGTGCCCCACTCGTGATCGATATAGCGGCTCGGCTTCTCGACCTTGGCGAGCAACGGCTCAATTAAATGAAAACAATCTTGGTACGGAACGCGCAACGGAAAACCCCTAAGCAGCGAGATCTGATGCGTCCTGGTAGGACGCCATAGGACGGGTAGCGCCCGCGACCGTGGTCTCAAGATCGCGAACGCGGGAAAACGTGGCAGTGACCACCTCATTGGCACGGCTGTAGTCGACATCGCGCTCGTAGAGCGAAACGAGCGCACGGCCCATGCCATAGGTGCCCGCGGCAGCAGTGAGCGCCTTGACGGCAAACCCAATATGCGGCGTCTGCTTGACGAGCGCGCGGGTGACCGCGCGGATCACAAGACCGCCGGCAAGC
>CABUGR010000072.1 GCA_902491135.1 uncultured Collinsella sp.
GTGTTGCTCTTTGCCTCTAACTGGCAGCAGTATTACTACACCTACTGCATCTTTTACGAGGAGTGCGGCAAGCAGCGTATGGAGATTGCTGAGCGCTTGCGCAAACTGCCGCTGTTGTTTTTTGGTCGTCGTGATCTGGCCGATTTAACCGAGACTATCATGGGCGACGTCCAGGCCATGGAGCACGCCTACAGCCACGTGCTGGGAGAGCTTTGGGGTGCCATCATCGCAAGCGCCATTGTCTTCGTGGCATCGCTGTTCTTTTGCTGGCAGCTGGCGATCGCGGCGTTTTGGAGCGTTCCCGTGGCCTTTGCCGTGCTGTATCTAACACGCGGTCCCATGACTCCGGTGTTCGATCGCGTGCGCGCCGAGAAGGTCAAGGTTACCGAGGCGATTCAAGAGACGCTCGACTGCGTTCGCGAGATCCGCGCCACCAACCAGGAGGCCCATTATCTTGAGGGACTCAACGCCGTGATCGATGCCGAGGAGCGCGAGACCACCAAGGGCGAGCTCGCTAACGGGCTTTTGGTCAACTCCGCCTTTGTCATCCTGCGTCTGGGCATTGCCACCACGCTGGTTACGGGCGCCGCGGTGGTCGCCTCCGGGCAGGTCGACTTTTTGGTGATATTTGCCTTCCTGCTTATGGTGAGCCGTATCTATGCGCCCTTTGACCAGGCGTTAATGTTAATGTCCGAGCTGTTTGCCGCCGAGTCGTCTGCCAAGCGCATGCGTTCCATCATGGAAGAGCCTGTGGCGCGGGGCAGCGAGAAATTTGAGCCCGCGGGCCACGATGTGGTGTTCGATCACGTGGCATTTGGCTATGGTGCGGGCGAGGACGGCCGCGCCGGCGAGAAAGTTCTTACCGATGTGAGCTTTACCGCCAAGGAAGGCGAAGTTACGGCGTTGGTCGGTCCTTCGGGTTCCGGTAAGTCTACGGTGAGCCGCCTGGCCGCGCGCTTTTGGGATGCCACCGCGGGCAAGGTTACCGTGGGCGGTGTGGATGTTGCGAGCGTTGATCCCGAGGTACTGCTGCGTGATTACGCCATCGTGTTCCAAGACGTGCTACTCTTTGACGACACGGTGATGGGAAACATCCGCCTCGGGCGTCGTGATGCCACCGATGAGGAAGTGCTTGCGGCCGCGCGTGCCGCCAACTGCGACGAGTTTGTGAGCCGCATGCCGCAGGGCTACGACACCATGATCGGTGAGAACGGCTCCAAACTCTCCGGCGGCGAGCGCCAGCGCATCTCTATCGCCCGTGCGCTGCTCAAAGACGCGCCTATCGTGCTGTTGGACGAGGCGACGGCGAGCTTGGATGTGGAGAACGAGACCGTGGTGCAACAGGCACTCTCCCGTCTGCTTACAGGTAAGACGGTTATCGTTATTGCCCACCGTATGCGTACGGTGGAAAATGCCGACAAAATCGTTGTGCTCAAGGATGGCGTGGTTGCCGAGCAGGGCACTCCGGCGCAGCTCAAGGCGGCAGGTGGAGAATTCGCCCGCATGGTTGCGCTGCAAAAGGAAGCGGCTGCCTGGCAGCTGTAGGACTGTGACAAAGGGACAGTCCCTTTGTCACATTGTGGGGAGGTGGAAATCGAAGGTGAATACTTTTCCGCGAAGTGAACGACCTTATTTGGACCCTCGGAGCATCGACACTTTTAGGAGCTGGTTTCCTGCGGTTTTGCCAAGTTTTTCCCGCGGTTTTGTTGGCGAAAAATGCGGATGTTTCAGGGGTTCGATTTGACTCGTTCACTTCGCGGAAAAGTATTCACCTTTGATTCGCAAGGGCGGGGGCGGATACCCGTGGGGGTGCGGATTTGCATCGTGGTGAGTGAACCGCCGAGTACCGGGCGGTCTGGACCGCATGTTTTCAAAAAGTTAGCCGTTGTTGACCAAATAATTATACTAAACTAGTCTCAAAAGTGTGCTCGAGCAAACTTGTTTACTCGGGTGCTGAGGCACCGTGCCGCGTCCAATGCGGCAAAAGGGAGAAGCAACATGAAGAAGTCGACGTTTAACACCCTGCTTGTCGGTGGCGGTTTTCTGCTTGGCACGGCCGGCATCAAGCTGCTTACCAGCGCTCCGGTCAAGAACGCCTGCGTGCAGGGCATTGCGTGCGGCATGCGCATCAAGAACGGCTACCAGGACATGGTTGAGCAGGCCAAGGCTAATGTCGACGACATGGTTGCCGAGGCGGCCTACATCACCCAGAGCGAGGCCGCTGCTGACGAGGCAGCCGAGTAACGCTCCCAGGCACAAACTATGAGATTCTCGATTATTAGCGAGATCCCCGGCAGGACCCGTCTTCAATTGGCGGGTCCTGTGCCAGAGAGCGATCTCGATGCACTTCTTAAGCTCGGCGGAGACATCGATGGCGTGCACAAGGTGCGCGTTTATGGCCGTATTGGCCAGATGGCGCTCGAATATGACGAGCGGTGTCGTGCGGGCGTGCTCGACGCCTTGGGTGCGCTCGATGCCCAGGCCATTGCCGATGCCAAGTCGGGCTACGTGATGCAACTCGAGCCGCGCAAGCACAAGCTCGTCATGGATCTTGCCACACTTATCGGCGCCCACTACGCGCGCCGCTGGTTCTTGCCGACGCCTCTGCGTGCGGTGTTTGTCGTGGCCGGTTACATGGCATTTTTGCGCGCTGCCCTTCATGAGCTGGCGCAGCCGCGCCTGACCGTTCCCGTGCTCGACGCTTCGGCCATCGGCATTTCGTTCGTCAAACGTGATGTCGACACCGCGGGCCAGACGATGTTTCTGCTCAACGTGGGCGAGCTGCTCGAGGACTACACCCGCGCCATGAGCGAAAACGAGCTCATCAACTCGCTGCTCGACGTACCCGACAAGGCGCAAAAAGTGGTCGGCGACACCGAGGTGAGCGTTGCCGCCACCGAGCTTGAGCCCGGCGACTTGGTCGCCGTTCGCACCGGCATGTCCATCTGCATCGATGGCGTGGTCGAGCAGGGAAGCGCCATGGTTAACCAGGCGACCCTGACCGGCGAGCCGCTTGCCGTCGAGCGCAGCGTGGGCGACGATGTATTCGCCGGCACTGTCGTGGAAGACGGCAGCATCTTGGTGCGCGTGCGCGCCAACACGGCTCAGACCAAGCTCCGCTCAATCGTCTCGCTCGTGCAGGCGGCCGACTCGCTCAAGTCCGAGGGCCAGTCGCACATGGAAGACCTCGCCAACAAGATCGTCCCGTGGAACTTCCTGCTCGCGGGCCTTGTTGCGCTTACCACCCGCAGCCTCATCAAGACCTCAGCGGCACTGATGGTCGACTACTCGTGCGCGCTCAAGCTCACGGGTTCGGTCGCCGTCATGACCGCTATGAGCGATGCTGCCAAGATGGGCGTCATGGTCAAGGGCGCGAAGTACTTTGAGTCGTTTGCCAAGGCTGACACCATCGTGTTTGATAAGACCGGCACGCTTACCGAGGCGCAGCCGCGTCTTGCCTGTGTGCTCACCACCGATGGCTGGAGCGAGGACGAGGTCCTGCGCCTTTCCGCTTGCCTGGAGGAGCATTTTCCGCATCCGGTGGCGCGCGCTGTGGTCAATGCGGCACGTGAGCGCGGGCTCGAGCATCGCGAGCGCCACGCCGCCGTCGAGTACATCGTGGCGCACGGCATTGCCTCGTCCATCGAAGGGCGCCGCGCCATCATCGGTTCCGCGCACTTTGTATTTGAGGATGAGGGCGCGCAGCTCGAATCCGACATCAAGGAGCGCATCGAGTCCCAGATGCAGGGTTTGTCGCCGCTGTACCTGGCGGTCGACGGCACGGTCGTGGGCGTGCTCGGCATCGAGGATCCGCTCAAGCCCGGAGTGCGCGAGGCCATCGCCGACTTGCACGCGTTGGGCGTTAAGCACGTGGTCATGCTCACGGGCGATTCGGAGCGCACGGCCGCACGTATTGCGCGCGAGGCGGGAGTCGACGAGTTTAAGGCCGAGCTGCTGCCCGAGGACAAGTACGCGTATGTGGAGCGCATTAAGAGCGAGGGGCGCCACGTTGCCATGGTGGGCGACGGCGTCAACGACTCACCGGCGTTGGGCCTGGCCGATGTGGGTCTGGCCATGGGCGGTGGAAGCGACATTGCCAAGGAGGTCGCCGATATCATCCTGACCGATACGGATCTGGCCGCGATCGTGCGCCTGCGCCGCATGAGTCAGGGGCTTATCGACCGTCTGACGAGTTCGTATTCCAAGGTGATGCTCACCAACTCGGCGCTGTTGGCATTGGGTATTACCGGCATGATCACTCCGCAGACGTCGTCACTGCTGCACAACGGCTCAACGATCGCCTACAGCCTGGGCAATGCGAAGGCATATCTGCGCTAGCAGGCGTGTTCGCCCACGTTATCTGGTCTGCGCCCAGACGGCACCGATGCTGTCTGGGCGCAGACCTTTTGCATTTGACCATTTGCTAGCTTCTCTATATAGTGTTGCTAGCAAAGCTAGCAATTGAAGAGAGGGGTTCGACGTGGGTGCCGTTAGTGGCATGGCGCAGGTGAACGTTCGCGTGGATCGCCAGGTCAAGAACCGTGCCGAGGAAGCACTGCAGCTTTCGGGCAGATCACTGCCCGAGCTCATCAAAAAGGTGGTGGCCAAGGTCGCGCAGGGTGGCGGGCAGTGCGAGGAAGTGCTTGCGGCCGTCGACGACCGGCAGCAGACCGTCGCGCCCGATACTCCGTTCGCCGCGTCGTGGGCAGCGGCAGACCGGCTTTATGCAGATATGGGCATCGCTGCGTCGCCTGTATCCGACGATCGCGATTGGGACACAATCTATTCCGAAGCCATGGACGAGCGCTATCGCCAAAAGGGGATGATCCTGTCATGGTAGACGCCAACGTATGGGTCGATTCGTTTTGCGCCGACCATGCCGAGTCGCTTGCCGCGCGTGCGTTTATTGGGCAGGCGACGGAGACGGGGGCGTTGCTGTTCTTCCCGGTGCATATCGCTAAGGATGTGCTGTACGTTGTCCAACACGAGCTGAAGCGTAGCGTTCTTGCCAGCGGGGGAGCGCTCGACGAGGCATCTGCTCGTGCAATTGGCGATGCGGCGTTGGCGTTTGTTCGGAACATGACCGAAAACGCCAAGGCCGTGGGTGCAGATGCGTCGGACCTTTGGCTGGCCGACAAATACTTAGCGCTTCATCGCGATTACGAGGACAACTTGGTGCTCGCCGCGTGCAAGCGCGCGCAGGTCGATTACTTGGTGACCAACGATCGAAAGCTGCTCGAACATGCCGATCTTGCAGCAAAGACTCCGCGCCAAATGATGCCGATTCTCGCGCTGGCCGAACGCGGCGGCGCGGCTATCGGTTAACGCGAACTGTTTGCGGGCCTCTTGGACGACGATGCGCCAAGGGGCCCGCGTCTGCTATTTACAAAAGCTCGGCCTTAATGGCGGGACTTTCTGCGAGCTGCTCGGCTGCCTTTTCGTCGGAATCGTTTAGTGCTGCCAGACTGCGGTAGACCCACTCGTTGACCTGGGTGTTCTTGACGCCCGCGGTCTGCATAAGGGCGCCTACCTCGCGGATTGCTGCGAGCAAATCGGCTTTGGGACCCGCGAGCTCGACCTCGATGCCGTGGTAGGCGGCCACGCCGCGGTTTTCACTCACGTGGTCGATAAAGCCCTCGACGGTCTCAAGCTGCTGGGCGAGAGCCGCATCATCGTTAGCGTCCAGCGCGACGAGTGCGTTCGATACCGTGAGGGCGGGATGTCCGCAGGGGACAAAGCCTTCGATGACATCCATAGCTTCGGTAATGGTTGAGCCCAGGCCTGCGAGGGCATTGACGAGTTGCTGCTTGGTATCCATAACGGTCCTTTCGACGGGTCAATTTTGCTTGGCGAAAATATACGTGACGCGATCGGTAGCAAAAGTGCGAAGTGCGGCGCACATTGGGGTCTTCACAGCTCGTGCATAGAACAGCTGTCCGCTTTCAGAACGTGGTAAGATAACACTCCACAAGCGGGGCTCGCCCCGCATGTTCTTTGAAAAGTCGACGGTTATCGGGTGCTTGCAGGCCCGATGCCATCCAGACTTTCCCGACATCGGGGGCGACTGGTTTCGACACGATAGCTCTGAGAGAGGAAGCAAGTCGAGGTCTCCTCGCCTCGTTAAACA
>CABUGR010000073.1 GCA_902491135.1 uncultured Collinsella sp.
GAGCTCATACCCGAGGTAAAAAGCAGTGCTGCGGCCTCGCCAAACACGCGACCGGCCGAAAGCACGATGCCCGTCACGATGGCAGGCATGGCCTCGGGGATCAGGATGTGCAGCGTGGCCTCCCAGCGAGTGAGGCCCATGGCCAGGCACGCATCGCGCTGGGCCTGCGGCACGTCCTCGAGCGCCTGCTGGATCACGCGCACCAGGATGGGGATGTTGAACATGGTGAGCGCGACGGCGCCGGAGATGATGGAGTACTTCCAGCCCAGCTGCACCGAGAACACCAGAAAACCGAACATGCCGACGACGATGGAAGGCAGCGAGGACAACGTCTCGATGGCGGTGGAGGCGATGTCGCGGATGGGTCCGTCCGGCGCGTACTCAACCAAAAAGACCGCTCCGCCCAGGCTGATGGGCACCGAGATGATCAGGGTGATCAGCAGCAGGTAGAACGAGTCGAACAGCTGGTAGAGCACGCCGCCCTGCGTTCCGTTGGCGCGCGACGGCTCCGTGAGAAAGCCCGGCTGGAACAGCGTCGAGATGCCCTCGAACAGGATATAGGCCACCATGGAGACGACGATGAGCATGACGATGGCGACGATCGCCGTCAACACGCCCGTGGCGAAGCGGTCCTGCTTTTGGACACGCCCGAGCCTCGCCTCGTCGATGTGGATACGCGTGCTAGCCACGAGCCTTCGCCCCCTTGCGGCCGATAAGGTGGATGATCAGGATGAAGATGAGACTCATGCCCATCAGCAGCAGACCGAGCGCCCACAGAACATCGTCCTGGGCCGAGCCCTCGGCATAGACCGCCATAGACGTGGTGAGCGTGGTGGTGATGGTGGACGCCGGCGACAGCAGCGACGTCGGCATGGCCTCGATACCGCCGATGACCATGCGCACGGCGAGCGTCTCGCCAAAGGCGCGGGTCATGCCCAAGATAACCGCGGTCATGAGCGACGGCATGGCGGACTTGAGCACCACGTGCCAGATGGTCTGCCAGCGGGTGTAGCCCAGCGCGAGCGAGCCCTGGCGGTAGCCGTCGGGCACGGCGCGCAGACCATCGACCGAAAGCGTGGTCATCGTCGGCAGAATCATGACCGCCAGCACGATGGCGCCGGGCAAGATGCCCAGGCCCGTGCTCACGTGGAAAACGCTCTTCATAAGACCGACGACCACGTGAAAACCGATCAGGCCAAAGACGACCGAGGGAATGCCGGTCAAAAGCTCAATGAGCGGCTGAAAGATCTTAGAGCCAAACTTAGGGCTAATCTCGACCGCAAAGATGGCAGAGCCGATGGCGATGGGCAGCGCGATAAGCGTGGAGAGCACCATGACCGCAAACGAGGTGACGATCAGGGGCAGGGCGCCGGTATAGGGCAGGCCGTTTTCGGCTGTGTTGGCCAGGTCCCACTTGGTGCCGGTGAAAAACTCGACGACCGAGACGCCGTCCTTGACAAAAGCCGAGAGGCCCTTTTGGGCGACCATAAAGATGAGCGCGGCAACGACAAGCGTCACGAGCGCTACGCACGCGCCCGTGACGCCCAGGCCCACGTTCTCAAGGTCGCGCTTTGGCAGCTGTTTTGCCATTGCAAACCTTTCCGGGGCGATTACTTATTTAGCAGAGACCTTGCCGCTGGCGTCCTTGACGACCTTCATGGCAGAGACGGGGATGAAGCCCTGCTCCTCGACGAGCTTGCCCTGGACGTCGTCGGAAAGCATGAACTCCAGGAAGGCCTTGGTGGCCTCGTCGGCGTCCTTGGAGCAGTACATGTGCTCGGTAGCCCAGATCTTGAAGGAGTCATCAGTGACATTCTTGCTCTTGGGCTCGACGCCCTCGACCTTGATGGCGTTGAACTTGGAGTCATCGAAGTGCGAGAAGTCGAGGTAGGAGATGGCGTTATCGGTGCTGCCCATCTGAGTCTGGACGTCGCCGGACTTGTCGAGCTCGGCGTCGCCCTTAAAGTCGACGGCCTCGTCGCCAAAGACGGCGGCCTCGAAGGTGGCGCGGGTGCCGGAGCCGGCCTTGCGGTTGAGGACGACGATGGTGGCGTCGTCGCCGCCGACCTCCTTCCAGTTGGTGATCTGGCCAGAGAAGATGCCCTTGAGCTGCTCGAGGGACAGGTCGTCGACCGTCACGTTCTTGGAGACGACGGGACCCATGCCCACGACGGCAACCTCGTGGTCGACGAGGTTCTTGACCTGGTCGGCCTCGAGCTTGGTCTCGGCGAAGACATCGGAGTTACCGATGGTGACGGTGCCTGCGGCGACAGCGGTCAGACCCTTGCCCGAACCGTTGCCCGAGCCGGAAACGGAGACGTCCGGGTTGGCATCCATGAACTTCTCGGCAGCAGCCTCGACGAGAGCCTGGAACGAGGAGGCACCGTCGTAGGTCACCTCGCCGGAGACGGACTCGGCAGTAGCAGCGGCGCTACCCTTGTCGGCGGCGTCGGATGCGCCGGAGCCGCCGCAACCAACGAGACCGAGACCGACGATGCTGGCAAAGCCACCAGCGAGGCCGAGGAACTGACGACGAGAATAAGCCTGATCGAGCATGATCTTCCTTTCGTACATGCGACTCGCGGGCACCCTGCCCGCTTTGCTGTTTGGAAAGATACGACCCCGACCGGGTAGCGCCCGCGCCAACTGCGGTTTCTTACGGGCTATTGATAGACCTTTACCGCAAGCGCAGCACGGCCTTTACAAACGAATAACAAACCCGCCGCCAAACATGGCCAGCCTTTTACACCATTAAAAACAAAGTTGCGATGAAATAGTTCCTGCTTGGCCATCAAATGGCCCATTCTAGGAACTATTCCACCGCAACTTAGATTGGGAAACCGCGAGACCTTAAAGCTCTAATTCATTCAAACGGAGGATCGCAACAATATAGATCTTGAGCGCCTGTTTAAGCTGTTCCTCGTTGGCGCACTCGTTGGGGCCGTGCATCTGGCCGCCCCATGCGGGCAGCTCCAGGCCGGTCTCCTCGGGGCCAAACGAGACGGCGCGGGCAAAGTTGCGCGCGTACGTGCCGCCGCCCATGGCAAAGGGCTTGGCATGCTTGCCCGTAAACTCGTTATAGGTATCGATAAGCGCCTTCACGGCCGGATCGTCGGCAGACACCGAGAACGGCACCTTAGCGCGACCCAGCTGGCACGTCACGCCAAAACGGCCCACGAGCGGCTCGAGCTGCTCGCGGATGGGATCGGCACTGGTGCTATCGGGGAAGCGCACGTCGATGACCTGCTCAATATGGCCATCCGCCACGCGGATGACGCCAGCGTTGCAGGTAAGCGGGCCAAACGCCGGACTCGTCGCATCGATACCCAGGCCGCGGCCATAGGCATCCGCATACACAAAGGCCAGGAACTTGACGAACTCGTGCTCGGCAGGCGTCAGCAGGCGCTCATCGCGTGCACCAAACGCGTCCTCGGCCTCGCGCAGATACGCCACGATCAGGCCGACGGCGTTGATGGTGCCCTCAGGCATCGAAGCGTGGCCGCCAATACCGTGGGCGAAAATCTGCGCATGCCCGTTATCAAGCGCCGTGATCTCCAGGCGGTCGGCGTTCTCAACGGGCGCCGGCAGCTCATCGGCGGCAATCGCGAGCTCGCAGATGGACTGCGACGGAATGGCGTTGCTCGCCTCGGCACCGCTCCAGGACACAATGCGCCCGCCGTCGATCTTGGGGCTCACAAACGTCGCCCCAAACTGGCCCTTCTCGGCATTGCAGACCGGGAACTCGGCATCGGGTGTAAACAGAAAGTCGGGGTTTGCATAGTTCTCCAGATAATGGTGAACGTCGGACATGCCCACTTCCTCATCGCAGCCCAGCAGCGCGCGGAAGGTGTAGCGCGGCACAATGCCGTGCTTGAGCAGGTAGGCGCCGGCGT
This sequence comes from uncultured Collinsella sp., assembly GCA_902491135.1. GTDB lineage: Bacteria > Actinomycetota > Coriobacteriia > Coriobacteriales > Coriobacteriaceae > Collinsella. The sequence goes on from CABUGR010000073.1 coordinate 3,894, forward strand.
AGAGCGACAGCACGGCCGGACCTTTGTCGTCGATCACGCCGCGGCCGAGCAGCCAGCCCTCGCGACGCTCCATCGCAAACGGGTCGGTGTTCCAGCCGGGGCCAGCGGGTACCACGTCAACATGGCAGATAGTCGCGAGCTGTTTGTCGCCGCGGCCCGGGATATCGGCGATTCCCACATAGCCCTCGTCGTCGCTCGTCTGATAGCCGAGCTTTTGCGCAATGCCGAGCGCGCAATCGAGCGCATCACGGACCGGGCGGCCAAACGGCGCGTCGGGCTCCGCATCGGCAGAAACTGCCATGGACGGATAACTCACCAACTGCTCGATATCGGCGACGACATCCTCCCAGACCTCGTCGACATACTCGGTAACGCTCTGCTCCACCTGATTCATGGACGACCTCCTTACCAATGAGCGGCGAGCGTGCCCGCCCCTCACATCGCATACTTATATAGCGAAAAGTTTAGCAAGCTCGGCCACCGAGTGCACCACCGCATCGGCACCCGCGGCCTCGTGCTCCCCCGGCGCCGCCGCGCCCGAATAGATGCCGATACACGGCACACCCATCGCGTGCGCGCCCTCCACATCGTTAAAGCGGTCGCCGATCATCACGGCCTCGTCCGCGGTCGCGCCCAGGGCCGCCAGGGCATCGCGGACCGAATCCGCCTTGGTCTCGCGCCCCTGCGGCGGATTCATGCCAACCACTGCCTCAAACTGGCAAATCCCCAGCTCATGCACCATATCGATGCACTTCGCCTCCATGCGAGACGTCGCGACCGCCATGCGATGCCCCTGCGCGGCAAGGCCATCGAGCAGCTCGGGGATTCCGTCGAACACGGGATACTCTTCAGGTCCCAGCTCATCAAAAAAGGCACGGTACTCGTCAGCCACCACAAGCGACTCCTCGCGGGAGAAGCCATAAAAGTCGTGAAAGCTCTTCCACAGGGGCGGCCCGATCATGCGGCGCAGGTCACCCATCTGCGCCTCCGAAAACCCGCGCGCAGTCAGCGTCTTGCGCGTCGAGGTCATCACCGCCCGGCCCGTATCTGCCACCGTGCCGTCAAAATCGAACAGCACAATCGGCCGCTCGCATAGCTGTAATGCCGCCATCGATATCCTTCTTCCCCAGTTGGCGATTTCCACACCGACACTTCAAACTGTTGACTATTCAACAATTAAAGCTGGCAATGTGGAACGACTCCACTATACTTGTCGCACTTTGCTCTCAGAAGGCGGCGCGCAAGCGCCCCAACGAAAGGTGCAATTATGTCTTTTGCCATCATAACCGACTCCACGTCGGACATCTCCCCCGCCCGCGCCCAAGAGCTCGGCATTTACGTGATTCCGCTGCATGTAATTATCGAAGGTGAGGACCTGCTCGACCAGGTGCAGATCACCGCCGAGGAGTACGTCGCCCGCATGGCAGGCTCCGAGCAGCTACCGCACACCTCGCAGCCGAGCGCCGGTGAGTTCAAGGCGCTCTTTGATCGCGTGCTCGCCGACGGCCACGACAGCGCCATCTTTATCTCGCTGTGCAGCGAGTGGTCCGCCTGCTATGCCAACGCCAGCCTGACGGCCGAAACGCACGAGCTCGACGTGCGCTGCATCGACTCGCGCACCGGCTCGGGCGCCGAGGGCCTGCTGGTGGAGTACGCGCTGGTCATGCGCGAGGACGGCCGCAGCCTGGACGAGACCGAGGCGCAGATCCGCGCGACGCTGCCCGACGCCCACCTGCTGCTGATTCCCCGCACGCTCGAAAACCTCGTTAAGAACGGCCGCGCACCTAAACTCGCCGGCCAGCTCACGCAAATGCTCAACATTCGCCTAGCCGTTTCGCCGGAGTGGAAATCGGGCGAGATCAAGGCCATCAAGAAGGGCCGCGGCGCCAAGCGCATCGTCGCCAACACCATGGCCGACTGCCTCGCGTTTTTGGCTGAACACCCGGGTTCGAGCGTGCGCGTACTCACGACCGGCGCCGCCGAGGAGCACGAGCTCGTCAACCAGGCGCTCGCAGGCCAGAACTACGTAGACGCCGGCACCGGCCCCATCGGCTGCACCATCGCGACCCACGTAGGCGTCGACGCCATCGCCATCAGCTACTGCCCGCGCTACCAGCCAACTCGCTAGGGACGCCCACATCAGTTGCGGTGGAATAGGGACTGTTTTTGGCTTATCAGCCGCAAATCAATCCCCATTCCACCGCAACTTCTTTTGCTGAGCCATCCATAT
>CABUGR010000074.1 GCA_902491135.1 uncultured Collinsella sp.
AAACGGGCTGGAACCGTCGCCGCCATAGGCCAGCGACCAGCCGGCAACAATCCACAACACACCGACCAGGCCAATGGCGCCAAAGCACATGAGCATGGTGTTGATGACATTTTTGCGCCTAGACAGGCCACCGTAGAAAAACGCCAGACCCGGTGTCATTAAAAACACGAGCATGGTGCAGATGAGCATAAACGTTGTCGATCCCGTATCGTACATTCGCTCCCCCTTGATCGCATGAACGTTGTCGGCGCCCATAATGCGGCCGAGGGACAACTGGTGTAGACCAGATACGGCGTTGTTAAACGCTGCGTTGTCGAATGGAAACGGTGCCGCAATCTTGGAAACGGCGCGGCAACGGACGCGAAACGAACGGGAAATACGCGAGCAAGGAAGCCGTGAGCGCGCCCGTCCCGGCTAGCGGCGGAACAGCTCGCGGGCTCGGTCGCGGAGGTCGGTAGCTCGGATGACACCTTCGTAGCGGTTGATGCGCAGGCGCGGGAAGGCATTGAAAAAGCGCAGGTCACGACGACTGAGTGACACGCTCGGTACCGGACGGCTCATGCGCTTACCGGCAAGGCGACGGCTGAGCGACGGACGCGGCATGCTCGGCGCGGCATCGGCCACGCGGCGGGCAGCAAGTGCCAGGCCGCGAGCACCATCCGCGATAAACGTCGGCATTGAAGCCTTCTCGCGCAGGGCATCGAGCGTCGCGTCACCCAGCTCGGCCAGCCACGCGTTAACGGCACGGCTGCGGATGTGCGTCTGTGTCACCGAGTCAATCGTCGATTCGGGAATACGTTCGAGCATTGAGTCCGAGGCATCGGCAAGCGACTCGTTGATGCGGTCGGCGAGGTCGGCGCGCACACGCTCCAACTGATCGGACAGACGCCGCCAGCTCGCCAACGAGCACAACGCGTCGACCATCATCGCGACCGCGACGATAAAGGCGGACAGCCGCACAATCAGCACCGGCAGATGGCCAAGCAGCCCCAGCAATGCCGGCTCCACTAAACGGCAAATACACAACGCACCCAAGCCAAACGCGCAGGCCCAGTACAGGCAGATGCGTCCGTGCAAGTTAAACGGCAGGTGCGAGTAATCCCAAAAGCGAGCGCCCGTTGTTTTTTCCAATAGAAGGCCCACACTGTACTCGATTGCGCTGCATACAAGCGCCGCGGCGACAAACTGGCTCGAGGCATCCGGAATCCCGCGCAGCAAAAGCCAGCAGGCTATTCCGCCCACACCATAGATAGGACAACACGGCCCCAGCAAAAAGCCACTGTTGGCAAATCGTCCGTGATTGAGTATGGCGCAGACCGTCGACTCCCACGCCCAGCCGCAAAAACCGTAGAAGGCAAACGAGAGCACCAGTGCCGAGAGCGGGCAGGCGGCAAGCGTCGCGCCGCCAAATGCCATGTCGATCGCGGTTTCCACCGTCTACCCTCTCCTCTTTTCACTCGATTCGCTGCTCACGCCATCGTCCGCCTCGTCCTTGCGCGGCAAAACGCCGGCGACCGTCTCGCGCAGCGCGCACCATTTATCCGCCAGACACACAATCCATGCCTCACGACACGTCGGCGGCACCGGCACCAGCGGAAACATATGCCGCACGATAATATTCCGTTCGCGCGGCGTCAGCTCATAATCTTCCTCCGCACGTGCCAGGGCAAAAAACGGGTGGCGAAAGCCATGCAGCCGATGGCTTGGGTCGGGATCGTGCCAGTCATAGAGAAAGTAGTCGTGCAGCAAGGCTCCGCGCAGCAGCGAGGCACGGTCGATCGAAATGCCAGCACGGCCCAAGTGCTCGGCAAAGGACAGACTTGCCCGTGCCACCGAGGTCACATGTGCATAGACCGTCACGTCGCCATGCTGGATAAACTCGCGCGTCAGGTCCAAGCGGCCCGCCTGGGCGAGCTGGCGGGCGGCATCGTCGACCTCGTGCGCGATTTTCTCGGCACGAACGGCATCGGACATGCTGCCTCCTTCCAGCGGCTCACGGCGGCAAGCCACGGCCTGCACGTATTGAAAAAATCATCATCGAATCTATCAGTATGGCATCGGACAAAACGTTTTGCCCCACCAGTTGTCGAATTACCGCGCCGCCGTCACATATCAAACGCCAAAATGTGCGAGACTGTCTTGTGCAATTGTGTCGGCCGAGGGAGCGCCGGCGCTCGATTCGCATGGAGTAACCCACAACGATGCTGCTTACGCAAACGACAACGCCCGAGGACGTCAAGGCTCTTAATCGTGCCGAGCTCCCGCAGCTCTGCGACGAGATTCGCCACGCCATCCTCGAAAGCTCCGCCGCCGTCGGCGGGCACGTTGCCCCCAACCTGGGCGTCGTTGAGCTTACGGTCGCGCTCCATCGCGTGTTTAACTCCCCTATCGACAAGATTCTCTTTGACGTTTCGCACCAGACCTACGCCCACAAGGCGCTGACTGGGCGCGCGTACACTTATATCGATCCGAAGCGCTTTGGCGAGGCCTCTGGCTTTGCCAATCCCGACGAGTCCGAGCACGACCTGTTCGCCATGGGCCATACCTCCACGTCGGTGAGCCTGGGCTGCGGCCTGGCGCACGCTCGTGACCTGGCGGGCGATGCGTACAACGTCATCACCATCATTGGCGACGGCTCGCTTTCGGGCGGCCTGGCGTTTGAGGGCTTCAACAATGCCGCCGAACTCGACAGCAACCTGATCATCATCGTCAACGATAACGACCAGTCCATCGCCGAGAACCACGGTGGCCTGTATCGCAATCTGGCCGAGCTGCGCGCCAGCAACGGCACCTGTGAGCGCAACGTTTTCCGCGCGATGGGGCTCGACTACCGCTATCTGGACGCCGGTAACGACGTGTTGGCCCTGGTCGACGCGCTGCAGGAACTGCGCAATATCGATCATCCCATCGTGCTGCACGTCTCCACCGCCAAGGGCAAGGGCTTTGAGCCGGCCCAGAGCGACCCCGAACGCTGGCACCACGTGGGTCCGTTTGACATGGCGACTGGGCGCAAGCTTTGCCCGGGCCATCCGAGCGAGCCCGCGCCGCGCACCTATGCCGATATTACGGGCGAGGCGCTCAGCGCCGCCATCGAGCGCGATCCACAGGTCGTTGGCATCACGGCCGCCACGCCCTACATCATGGGCTTTACACCCGAGCTTCGCGCTGCCGCCGGCAAACAGTTCGTCGATGTGGGCATTGCCGAGGAGCACGCCGTGACCTTTGCCACCGCGCTTGCGCGCTCGGGCGCCAAGCCAGTCTTTGGTGTGTACGGTACGTTTTTGCAGCGCGCCTACGACGAGCTGTGGCACGACCTGTGCCTCAACGACGCCCCCGCAACCATTTTGGTGTTTGGTGCGTCAATCTTTGGCACCACGTCCGAGACGCATCTTTCGTTCTTTGATATTTCCATGCTGGGCGGTCTTCCCAACATGCACTACTTGGCGCCGGCCTGCATGGAGGAATATCTGTCCATGCTGAGCTGGTCGCTCGACCACCGCGAGCATCCCGTGGCAATCCGCGTACCGGGCATCGGCCTGGTAAGCCACCCCGACCTTGCGCCCGCCGAAGACACCGACTACAGCGCCGTTCGCTACAACGTGGTGCGTCAGGGCCGCGACGTTGCCGTGCTCGCGCTTGGCGATTTCTTTGAGCTGGGTGAGCGCGTGGCAAACCGTCTGACTGCCGAGTACGGCATCGAGGCCACGCTCGTCAACCCGCGCTTTGCAACCGAGCTCGACCGCGAGTTCCTCGACAGTCTTGCCGCCGAGCATCGCGTTGTCGTCACCCTCGAGGACGGCATCTTGGACGGCGGCTGGGGCGAGCGCGTGGCATGTTATCTGGCATGCACGCCGTTGCGTACGCGCACCTTCGGCATCGCCAAGGGCTTCCCCGACCGCTACGACCCCAACGAACTGCTCGCTCAAAACGGCATGACGGTCGAGAACATGGCCGCCGAAGCCGCAAGACTACTCAACGAGTAAGAAAACCTCCGCAAGGGAAGCATCCCTGCGGAGGTTTTTGTTTTCGCGACGCGATTATCTCAATCTGTAACATCTAGGGCCCGAATTCCCGTCTAACTGTTACAGATCTAGACAAGACGTCTTAGTCCCTGACCTTTGTCTCAATCTGTAACAGATAGAGACCTTTTGTCCGTCCAGATGTTACAGATTGAGACATTCGAATTCCCCTGAAGAGAAAATCTCGATCTGTAACAGTTAGAACCCATTTCCTCGTCTACCTGTTACAGATTGAGACAAAGCAGCGAGGCAGGCCGTCACATCTGCAAGAACCACCACAAAGGTGCCTGTCCCTTTTTGGTAGGTAGAATTACCCATAAGGTAAGTATGTTTCTGAGTTATTTCATGTTGACCCATTTGAGCGCGATAGGGTATAACTCTACTCAACCGCTAGGGATTTTATTGAGAAAGGTGTTCTACCATGAGCAAGAACCTCTCCCAGCAGGTCGTTCTCGACCGCCGCGGCTTCGTTGCCGCCACCTTCGCAACCGTCGCCGGCCTTGGTCTTGCCGGCTGCTCCGACACCAGCACCGAGGCCGACAAGGGTTCCGCCGCCGGCTCTTCCAAGAGCTCCAATGATACCGAGGCTTCCACCACGCTCGACGCTAAGGCATTCGACAAGCTCGTCGACAACGGCCCCAAGGCCGATGACGACGCCATCGCCGCCAGCACCTGGGCCACGGCCGTCAAGGACGCCGGCGTCTTTAAGATCGGTGGCGTTCAGACCTCCACGCTCTTCTCCCTCCTCAACGAGAAAGACGGTCAGACCCGCGGCTTCGATGCCGGTATCGCGCAGCTCCTGTCCAACTACATTCTGGGCGAGAACAATGTCGAGATCACCCAGGTGACCTCGGACACGCGCGAGTCCGTCCTGCAGAACGGCCAGGTCGACGCCGTCTTTGCCACCTACACCATCACTGACGAGCGCAAGAAACTCGTCTCCTTTGCCGGTCCCTATTACTACACGCAGCAGGCCATCCTGGTGCTTGCCGATAACGACGACATCAAGAGTGTCGACGACCTGGCCGACAAGAACGTCGCCGTCCAGTCCGGCTCCAACGGCCCCGCTATCCTGGAGGAGTTCGCCCCCAAGGCCAGCCAGCAGGAGTTCAAGACCGACGAGGAGGCCCGCCAGGCACTCCAGCAGGGCCGCGTTGACGCCTACGTCATCGATAACAACATGCAGCAGAGCGCCCTGGTCCGCGAGCCCGGTAAGTACAAGATCGCCGGCAAGCCCTTCGGCAGCAAGGAGCCCTATGGCATCGGTCTGCCGCTCGATTCCGACGGCGTCGCCTTTGTCAACGACTTCCTTAAGAAGATCGAGGACGACGGCACCTGGACTGAGCTGTGGCAGATCTGCATCGGCGACCGTACGGGCGACACCAACGTTCCCGAGCTGCCCGAGATCGGCGCCTAGGCAGCGGGCCTGGTAACGGCCGCAACGAAACCATATGGAAACGCATGATGCGCTTTATTGCGGTAAACTGTTTCCTCACTGAGTTGTCGGGGCTTCCGTACACACGGGAGCCCCTTTCCTTATCGGCGGGAGGTCCGCATGAGTCTCTCCGAACTCTGGTCGCTCTATGGCCAGAACTATATCGACGCGCTGCTCGCAACCTGGGGCATGACGCTTGAGTCGTTTGCCATCGCCATGGTGCTGGCCGTCGCCGTCACCGTGATGCGCGTGTCGCCGCTCAAGCCGCTGCGCGTCTTTGGCGACCTGTATGTCCAGGTCTTCCGTAACATCCCTGGCATCGCGCTGCTTATCATCGTCGTCTACGCGCTGCCGCCGCTCAAGGTCGTCCTGCCCTACCGCACCTGCGTTATCGTCGCCACGGTCCTTTTGGGCTCGGCCTTTGGCTCCGAGAACTTTATGAGCGGCATCAACACCGTCGGCGTTGGCCAGGTGGAAGCCGCCCGCTCGCTGGGCATGAGCTTTAACCGCATCCTCGCCAAGATCGTGATTCCGCAGGCGCTGCGCTCGAGCGTGCTGCCCATGACCAACCTCTTTATCGCCGTCATGCTCACCACTGCGCTCGGCAGCCAGGTGCCGCTTAAGC
>CABUGR010000075.1 GCA_902491135.1 uncultured Collinsella sp.
AAATCAAGATATTCCTCTCAACCCATCCTCAACAATCTAGATCTGTAACATCTAGACCCACTGTTGGCCCCTGCCTGTTACAGATCGAGACAAACCAAACCCGCCTGCTAGAAAATCTCAATCTGTAACAACAATTCGGCAAAATTCATCCCTCGTGTTACAGATTTAGACAAACGGGACCCAGCCCGCCGGTATATCTCGATCTGTAACACCTAGCCGCCCAAATCGGAGCTAGATGTTACAGATCGAGATTCTGTTTGAGAGGTCGAGAATTGGACCGAAAACACGGTCCCGGAATAACAAAAAAGCTCGCCGGCTAGGCCGACGAGCTGCAAGTTCTTGGTCGCGGGGGCAGGATTTGAACCTACGACCTCCGGGTTATGAGCCCGGCGAGCTACCAGACTGCTCCACCCCGCAATGTCTGGGCGCCTCATGTGCGCAAGAAAGAATATTACATGGGAGTTCGGTAAACGGCAAGGAAAATCTCGTAGAGCATAATTCCTTCATATTTAAAACCCCTCAGCCCATATCGCCGTAAACGAATCGCAGCCGAGCGCCGCCGACGGCACGTATACAATGGTGCGCGTCCTTTTACGCCGACACCGGGAGTAGACATGCTGCTCGCTATCGATATGGGAAACACGCAGACGGCCATGGGCCTGTTTGACGGAGACGAGCTGGTGCAGTCGTGGCGCATGCCCACCGACCGCTCCTATACCGCCGACGAGATTCACGTGCGCCTGATGGGCTTCTTTAAGATGTACGACCTCTCGCTCGACGCGGTCGACGCGATCGCCTTCGCCGGCGTGGTGCCGCAGCTCTCGCGCGAGTGGCACACCGTGGCCGACCGCATCGCGGCAGACGCCATCGTTATCGGGCCGCAGACCGCCGCCGTGACCAAGCTGCGCGCGGCACGCCCCCAGGCCGTGGGTGCCGACCGCGTCGCCAACGCCGTTGCGGCCGAAACTTTCTACGGCGCGCCGGCAATCGTGGTGGACTTTGGCACCGCGACCAATATCGACGTCATCGACGAGGACGGCTATTACATTGGCGGAGCGATCGCGCCGGGCATCCGCATCTCCATGGACGCGCTTGCCGCCCGTGCCGCCAAGCTCGCCAGCGTGCCGCTCGAGGCGCCCGAACACGCCATCGGCCGCGATACCGAGGAGTGCATCAAGGTCGGCGCCGTGATGGGCGCCGCCGCCATGGCCGAGGGCCTGGTCGCGCGCATGAAGCGCGAGCTGGGCCGCGAGGACGCCATCGTCATCGCCACGGGCGGTCTCGCCAGCATCGTCGCCGATTCGACCGATGCCTTCGACGTGGTCGATGGACAGCTCACCATCAAGGGCATCTGCGAAATCTACCGCCGCATGCAGGAGCTGGGATAGAGCAGGGGCTTAAGTCGAGCACGGGCGCGAGCGGCGAACTAAGCAATGCATTGGTCCTATTCCTCAAAATCGAAAATTTTTCAGTTTTGAGGAATAGGCTTTCCGCTACGCCTCGCCGCACAACCACCTCGCCAGGTCCACGATCTGCACTCCGTCGCGATCCGTGGCCTCGTGATGCGTGCGGGCGAGAATCATCTTGGGATACGCATCGCCAATGCTCAGCAGTGGCGAAATCTCGCGTTCAAATGTCTTATCCGAGCTGATGTCGTCGCTCACCTGAATGTAGAGTTTCTCGCTCCGCTTGATTGCTACAAAGTCTATTTCCTTTTTATAGAGCACGCCGACGTATACCTCGTATCCGCGACGCAGCAGCTCGATTGCCACCATGTTCTCGTATACGCGTCCCCAATCCATATCACGTGTACCAAGAAGCGCATATTTAAACGCATGGTCCGCCAGATAGTACTTCTCGCCGCTCTTAAGGTATTTTTTGCCGCGAATGTCGTACCGACGAACTTTATAGAAGGCAAACGCATCGCACAGGTACCCCATGTACGTGCCGACCGTCTTGTTCGTAATCTTTAGCCCATCCGCATTTAATGCATCAGTAATGTTGCGTGCCGACGCAATGTTGGAAACGTTGTCCATCATGTAATCGGCAATGCGCAGCAGCGCCGATTCGTTTCTCACGTTATGCCGCTGCACGATATCTCTCACAATGAGCGTCTTGAAGACGTTGGAGAGATATTGATAGCGCTGCTCCTGCAGTGGATAAGGGTAAGAGCCGGACATACCGCCGGTTCTCGCGTACTCATCGAAGTCGCGGTCGACCTCGCCCTCGTCGCCATAGAGACGATACTCCTCAAACGAGAATGGGAAAACCTCGATCTCGAACGTACGCCCCGTAAAGAGCGTCGACAGATCGCTCGACAGCAAAAAGGCATTCGATCCGGTGATGAAGATGTCGTACTGCTCGGATGCGTGAAGGCTGTTGATCGCACGTTCAAAGCCGTCGCACATCTGAACCTCATCGATAAGCAGGAAGTTTTGCTTGCCGGGCACTCGATGATCTTTTACATAGGCGAGCAACGCGTGATACTCGAGCAAGTTCTCGAACTTATCGAGGTTGTAGTTGATATGGATGACATTCGAATTGGACAGATTTGCCTCCACGTAATCGCGGAGGGCCTCGAGCAATTTTGACTTACCGCCACGGCGAATGCCCGTTATGACCTTGATGTCCGGCACGCCAATAAGGCTCGTCAACATGTCCATGTATGACGTTCTATTGATGAGTTTCATTGGCGCCTCCCTGCGGTCTTTTATCGCTATTCCTCAAAAACGAAAATTTTTCAGTTTCGAGGAATAGGCTCTGCAACGAATATACCTCGCAAAAGCCCGAGCTGGCTTAATTCTATTCCTCAAAATCGAAAAATTTTTAGTTTTGAGGAATAGGTCCGAGGTGCTACCCCGCAGTCACGCAAAGCCCTCCCCGGCACAGGCCGAAGAGGGCTTCGTTGTCATCGTTGTCTTTGAGCGCGGGCGCCTCGCGTTACAGTCCGCGAATCCGTACGGCCTCAGGCGGAAACTCCTGCTCGCCGGCATCGGTCTTGATGGTCGCGCGACCCCAGATGTCCAGGCCCGCAAACACACCGACCGCAAGCGGCAAGCCGTTGGGCGACACCGCCGCAACTTGGCGACCGAGCAGCGGCACCATATCGAAGTACTCGCCCAACACGGGGGCCAACGGCCCTGCGGCGCCTTGCGGCGTGTTGGCAACAACCGCCCAGGCGTCCACGCGGGCCAGCACGGCGGCGGCCAGCGCCTCGACCAGCGCTTCGTCAGCCACGTCCACACCAAGCTCGCTCAACGCCGAACGCTCAATATCCACCGTCACGGCACCGAACATGCCCGCGGCACCGGCACCGCCGTTCACGGCAACACGCGCGAGCGACGTCTCAAACGCAGGCGCACCGCACACGATATCGCTCGGCCACCGGATACCCACCTTGCCGGCAAGGCCCAGGCCCGGCGTCGACACTGTGCCCACAAGCGCATCCATCATGCCCATCGCGGCCACAAACGGCAGGCCGTGGAAGGCGTGCATATTCACATCCGGACGCACGACCAGCGAAAACGTCAGCGAAGCATCGCCCGCGCTCCACGCGCACCAGCCCGCGGACACGCCCTCGCGGCCCGCGTTACGCGCCGCGTCGAGCTCGGTGCCGGCGGCAACAGCATTCATCTCGATCATCTACATACGCCCCAATTCGCCAACGATATGGCCCACGCGGTCCTCGGGCTCCTTGACCTCGACACCGTTGTAGCGGAAGAACCGCGCCGGGTCGTGCATCAGGTCCTCGAGCGGCACCAGCACAAAGTCGCGCTCGCCAATGAGAGGATGCGGCAGGCGCAGCTTTTTGCCGCCGTGGGTCTCGCCATCCATCCACAGCAGGTCCAGGTCGATGGTGCGCGGGCCGTTGACCTTGGCCTTCTTGGAGCGGTCGCGTCCCAGCTCGGCCTCGATCTTCATGAGCTCGTCGAGCAGCACCAACGGCGCCAGCTCGGTCTTAATCTCGATGACGGCGTTGGCAAACGCGTCCTGGCGCGTCTCGTAGGCCGGCTCGCTCTCGTAGATCTTGGAGGAGTTGGACACGCAGGTGAGTGGAATCTCGGCGATCATGTCGCGTGCGGCGCGGATGTTGTCGCAGCGATGCCCCAGGTTAGAGCCCACGGCCACAAACGCGCGGCGCGGCTGCGGATTGGCAACCGCCCAGTAACCGTTCAGGAACTGCGCAAAACCCGCGGCGTCGTGCACGCGCACGATGTTGGCACCGGCCTGGATGGCGCCCAGGCACACGCCAAACGTAGCGGCATCGCGCTCGGCGGCCTCGGTCACGCCCGAGACGGCACCCACAAAGCGCTTGCGCGACACGGCGCACATGAGCGGATAGCCCAGTGACGCCATCTTGGCAGTCTCGCGCTGGATGACGATGTCCTCGTTAGCCGACTTACCAAAGCCCGGGCCCGGATCGATGCAGATGCGGTCGCGCGACACGCCGGCGTGGATGAGTGTGCGGGCCTGGTCGGACAGAAAGCCCATGACGCGGCGCATGATGGGCGCCGAATCGGGCAGGGTGAAGCGGCGGAGCTGCGAGGTGGGCACGTAGGCTTCCTCGCGGCGGGCGCTGCGGCGCATCATGGCGGCCAGACGGTCATTGGACTCCGATGCGGCCTCGGTGGCTGCGGGCGCGGGCGCGACGGTCTCGGCGGCAGCAGTCTGCTCGGTGGCGGGCGTCTCCTGCTCGCTTGCAGGCTCGGACGTGGGCTCCGGTTCGCCAAACGGCAACGAGGGCTGCACCACGCCGCCCGGAAGCTTGGCCTCCGACTTAGGCTCACCCAGCAACTTGCCGCGACGGCGGCGAGCCGGCTTCTCGGCCTCACGCGCGGCCTCGGCAGCCGCCTCGCGCGCCTTCTCGGCAACAAACGCCGCTGCCGAGGTATCGAGCTGCACCGTTGCGTGCGTGCGGGTGGGCGCGGCGACCTCGCCGGCATGCATCACGATGATGCCGCAGGTGCTCGTCTTAACAAACTCGACCATCTTGGGATCGGTGAAGCCGGTCACGTCGTTGACGATCGAGGCGCCGCAGCGCACGGCCGCCTTGGCAACCGCCACATGACGCGTGTCGATCGAGACGATGGCGCCCTCCTTGGCCAGCGCGCGCACCACGGGCAGCACGCGGCGAGCCTCCTCGTCGGGGTTGACCGGGGTAAAGCCGGGGCGCGTGGACTCGCCGCCCACGTCGATGATGTCGGCGCCGGCGTCGAGCATCGCCAGGCCGTACTCGATGGCGGCATCCGGGTCGAAGTGCTCCCCGCCATCGCTAAACGAATCGGGCGTCACGTTGAGGACGCCCATGATGCGCGGACGGTCAAAGCTGAGCTCGTACTTTCCGCACCGCCATGTCTTGCTGTCGTTCGCCATGAACATCCTCCTAAAATGCCCACGCCGCCGAGCTTGGGGAGCTGGCGGCGGGGTCGCTTTGCAATCAGTCTTTCTATTGTATCCGCGCGCGCGGGCTAGAACGCAAACGCGGCCGCGATGTCGCAAGAAATCAGCAGGTCGGCATTTGCATCCTGATCGGTGGGAGCAAGGTTGCATATGGCCAGCGTATCGCCGGTAAAGTAACGCGTAAGGCCCGCCGCCGGATACACCACGAGCGAGGTCCCGCCTACAATGAGGGCATCGGCCGCGGCGATGGCGGCAACGGCACCGGTCAACACATGCTCGTCGAGCGGCTCTTCGTAGAGCACTACATCGGGCTTGATGCGGCCGCCGCACGCGGGGCACGCGGGCACGCCCGCGGCATCCTCGTGCTCGCGCGAGCAAATCCACTCGGCGCTATAGACCGCGCCGCACGACTGGCAAATGTTGCGATGGACCGATCCGTGCAACTCAAACACGCGCTGTGAGCCGGCCATCTGATGCAGGCCGTCGATGTTTTGCGTCACCACGGCGTCGAGCTTGCCGGCGCGCTCCAGCTCGGCCAGCTTGGTGTGGCAGCGGTTGGGCTTGGCGCCAAGCGCGATCATCTTGGTGCGGTAGAAGTCGAAGAACTCGGCCGGGTGCACCTCGTAAAAGCTATGCGAGAGCATGGTCTCGGGCGG
>CABUGR010000076.1 GCA_902491135.1 uncultured Collinsella sp.
TCGACGCCCTCGGCCTTGAGCTCAGCCTTGCACTCCTCGACGAGAGCCTTGACGGCGCGAACCTCTTCGACGCAGGTGACAAGCGGGATCATGATCTTGACGTCACCAAAGGCGCTAGCACGCAGCAGGGCACGCAGCTGGACCTTGTACTGGTCGGGGTTGGCCAGGCAGTAGCGCACGGCGCGGAAGCCCATGAAGGGGTTATCTTCCTTGACCATGTGCAGGTACGGGATCTCCTTGTCGCCGCCCACATCGAGCGTACGGATGATGACGGGATTGCCCTTAAGAGCGGTAGCGACCTTACGGTAAGCCTCGAACTGCTCGTTCTCGGAAGGAAGCTCCTTGGCATCCATGAACAGGAACTCGGAGCGGAACAGACCGATAGCCTCGGCGTCGTGATCGAGCGCGTTGGGCACGTCATCGGGGTTACCGATGTTGCAGGCGATGATCTTCTTGATGCCATCAGCAGTCACGGACGGCTTGCCACGGAAGGCCTCGAGGGCTGCCTTCTCGGCAGCGAAGGCCTCGGCCTTGGCGGTGTAGGCAGCGAGCGTCTCCTCGTCGGGATCGGCCTCGACGATACCCTTGCCGCCGTCGACGACAACGGTCATGCCGTTGCGCAGTGCGGTGCAGCTGTTGGAGACCGAAAGGACAGCCGGGATCTCGAGGGCGCGCGCAATGATCGCGGAGTGCGACGTGCGGCCACCGGTCTCGGTGACGATACCGGCAACGTGGGCCTTATCGATCGTGGCGGTCATGGACGGCGTGAGGTCGTGCACGACAACGACAGTGTTCTCGGGCAGGACGGAGAGGTCGACGACCTCCTTGCCCAGCAGCTCGGCCAGAATACCGGTGCGGATGTCGGCGATGTCAGCCGCGCGAAGACGGAACATCTCGTCGTCCATGGACAGGAACATGTTCTCGAACATGGTCGAGGTGTCCATGAGCGCCTGCTCGGCGCAGGTACCGCCGTCAATGGCGGCGTTGATGGCGTCGGTCATACCCGGATCCTGAGCCAGAACAATGTGTCCGCTCATGATCTCGGCCTCGGCCTCGCCCACCGTCTCCTTCATGTGGTCGGCCTGAGCCTGGGTCTTCTCGCAGAAGACCGAAAGAGCGGACTGATAGCGCTCCTTCTCTGCTGCCGAATCAGCAACCTCTTGCGGCTCAAACGTCAAGTCGGGATCGACGGCGACCATGACGGTGCCGATACCGATGCCCTCGGAAGCGTTGACTCCCTGATACATTCCCATTCCTCTCTCCGTGTCATGTGATAAAGCGTTTTGCCATATCCATGACAAAAGAGCGCAGTTACCTTACAACAGGTCACTGCGCCCCCAAATATGAACTTAGTTGTTCAACATGCGACCCGTTTGAGTTCTACTCGCCAAGACCGCTCTTGATGAGTTCGATGGCAGCAGCCAGAGCCTCGGCCTCGTCGGCGCCGTCGCACTTGACCTCGACCTCGGTACCGCAGGGGATACCAGCAGCCATGAGGGCCATCGGGGACTTGCCGTTGACCTCCTTCTCGGGGGTGACGACCGTCACGTCACAGGCGTACTTGCCCATGGTGGAGGCGAACAGACCAGCCGGACGCATGTGCAGACCCTGAGGATTAACGAGGGTAGCCTTCTCAGAAACCATAATTGACTCCTTTTTGTGTTTAACCCCTGTCATGCATGTGGCAGGAGTCAGATTCACGACGTTCTTTATATTAACTCACATCAAACGGTTTTTCATTATGTTTCAGACGAATTATTGGACAGATGTCGTTCCTGCACGCTCGCCCGCCGGGCGGGCGAGCTGCGGAAAATCGGTCGGTCCAGAGCAATATCGTGCAAACGGAATTCAGGCTGATGAACCGTTCGCGACAAAGACTCGATAAGTAGCCCCCTCTATGACCTTTTATAAGTTGCGGTGAAATAGGGACTAAATTTGTGGTTGAATCGTTTAAACAGTCCCTATTTCACCGCAACTTATGGGAGGGGTAGAAAAAGGCGGAGGCCCTGGAGAGGGACTCCGCCTTATATACAGGGGGCGATGGTATTCGCGTGTTGCGGGATTAGACCAGGCGGGCGTTGATCGTCTTGGCGATCTTGGCGGCGTCGGTGGAACCCTTGACGGTGGCACGGAAGTCCTCGTCCATGAGCGCCTCGGCGACCTTGGACAGGATCTTAAGGTGCGTGGTGCCGGCCTGGGCACCCGGGATGAGCAGCGCGATGGCCACGTTGACGGGAGCGCCGTCCATGGTGTCCCAACCGGTCACACCGGACTCGTCCTTGACGACGATGACGGCAGCCTCGGTAATGGCGTCGGACTTGGCATGCGGGATGGCGAAGCCCTCCATCATACCCGTGGTGCCCTCGGCCTCGCGGGCCAGGAAGGCGTTCATCACGGCGTCGGCGTCGCTGGCGATACCGGCCTTGACAGCCTGGTTGGAAACGAAGCTCAGAGCCTCGTCACGAGAAGCGAAGTCCTCGGCGACAAAGACATTCTCGACCTTCACGAAGTCGGCAGCCTCGGCCTTGGGGGCCTCGACGGCAGCGGCCTTGGGGGCCTCAACGGACCTGGCTACAGGAGCGGCCTTCTGATTCTTCTCGAAGTCGTACTTCTTGAAGGCCACGAACAGGATGCCACCGACCACAGCGCCGATGAGGATCGCGAGGACCCACAGCGGACCGTTCTCGACAACGGGCAGGACCAGGAAGCCGCCGTGAGGCGCCGGATCGTGAACGTTGAAGAAGATGGTCAAGATGGAAGCGATGGAAGAACCGAGCATCATGATGGGCATGACGGGCCAGATGTTCTTGGTCATGAACGGAATGGCGCCCTCGGTGATGTGGGTGCAACCAAGGATGAGGTTGACGATACTGGCGTCATGATCCTCCTGGCTGAAGTACTTCTTGCCGACAACGACGGCGAAGGTGGTGATCAGCGGCGGAACGATGCAAGCGGCGGAGACGGCAGCCATGAAGTTGGTGCCGAAGTTGTAGGTCTCGGTGCCGACGCCAGCTTCGAGAGCGGTACCGAGCAGGAAGGTGCCAGTAGCGTAAGCAGCCTTGTTGACCGGGCCGCCCATATCAAAGGCGCACATGCAGCCGATGGCCAGGCCAAGGATCACCGGACCGGAGTTACCGAGGCTCTGCAGGAAATCCATCATACCCTGGTTAATGGCAGCCATGGGGCCGGAAATACCGAGCATGACCAGGCCGACGATGGCGGTAGAGCACAGCGGATACAGGAAGATTGCCTTCAGGCCATTAAGGCTCGCAGGAATTTTAGAGAAAACCTTCTCGAGCAGCAGGATGACATAGCCAGCGAGGAAGCCGCCGACGATGCCGCCCAGGAAGCCGAAGCCCACGCCGGCGCCACCGGCGTCGATCATGCCGGTCTCGGCGTTAACAGGCAGGCCCTGGATGGCAATCATACCGGCGACGAAACCGGGGACGAGCGCTGGGCGCTTGCCGATGGACTCGGCGATGTAAGCGGAGAGCACCGGAACCATGAGGTTCATGGCGATACCGCCGATAATCTTGAGCATCGCGGCAAAGCTGTTGTAGTCGGCAGCCGTCGAATCAAAGGACGTGATGCCCCACAGGAACGAAATGGCGGTCAGAACACCACCGGCAACGACGAAGACCAGCATGTGGCTGACGCCGTTCATGAGGTGCTTGTAGATGACGTGACCGATGGACTCCTTCTCCTCGACCTCGTCCTCGACATCGGCGGCAGCGGCAACCGTGTCGTCGCCCTTGGCGGCGAGCGCGCGGTCGATCAGCTTACCAGCAGCCTCGACAGACAGGGCCTTGGAAACACCAACGGAAACCATGGGCTTACCGGCGAAACGCTCAGCCTGGACATCCTTATCGGCTGCGACGACGACGGCCTTGGCACCGGCGATCTCGCTCTTGGTGAGCTCGTTCTCGACGCCGACCTGGCCATGAGTCTCGACCTTAATGGTCAGACCTCGCTCGGCAGCAGCCTTCTCCAGCGCCTCCTTCGCCATGAAGGTGTGCGCAATGCCGGTCGGGCAACCGGTCGCGGCGATGATGTCAAACTTAGCCATGTGTCCCTCCTTCTTGAGTACAGCGCCCGCGGGCGCTCCCCTACACGCGCTTCGATGCGCGTTTTTCCACACTTGAAAGATACCAACCTACCGTCCGCGTGAGAAGAGACAAGGCGCAATTCTCCGGTGAAAGGTTCTTTCATAACCGTAAACGGCAAGTGAAAGTTTACCATCAACACTTGAAACGGCAAGGTGTATCTTGTAATTGAAAATGTCCGTATACTATGGCATTGCAAATCAAGCTAGATTTTCATGCCAACCAGGAGCCATCCATGACCGATAGTAGCAAGAGCGCACTTTCCCTCATTAGTACCCATCAGGGATACAGCGAGTCCGAGCAGCGCATTGTCGACTATATATTGGAGCACCAGTCCGAAGCGCCACGCCTCACGGCCGCTCAGCTCTCGCGCGCTGCCGCCACGTCCGAGGCGACCGTTTCGCGCTTCTGCCGAAAGCTGGGCTTTGGCAGCTTCCGCAGCTTTCAGTTTTCGTTGGCGAGGGATTTGGAAAGCCAGCGCAACGAGGGCCTGACCGACGAGGTCTCGCTCGATAATATGGAGCAGAGCCTAAAAAATATCCTCGCCGCCAAGGTGAGTGAGCTTAATGCGACCATCGACGGCATAGATCACGACACGTTGGCGGCTGTTGTGCATGCCCTTAAGCATGCAGGGGTTATTGAGTTTGCGGCTGTGGGCAATACGAACGCGGTCGCGCTCGATGCGACGTTTAAGTTTTCGCAGCTGGGCCTGCGCTGCATGGCGAGCACCATTAGCGAGACATCAATCGGCTTTGCGCTCACGTTACGCCCGGGTGACGTCATCGTGCTAATCTCAAACTCTGGCAAATCGCGCCGACTGAATCGCATGGCAAAAGCGGCTCGCAACTGCGGCGCAACCGTAGTCGTCATCAGCAGCGATAGCAAGTCTCCACTTGCACGCCTCGCCGACTACACCTTTAATACCGTCAATCACGAAGCGCTGCTGACAACGGGTGACTTCGCATTCTCCAAGATGAGCGCCACGATGATCATAGAGGTCATCTACAACTTCCTGCTGCCCGAGATTGAAGACGCGCGTGAGCATATCAGCTACTACGAGGAGCTCATCCAGCCGGACAAGGTCGTTGAGTAGGTAGATTGGGGAGCCGATAGACGCCTCTCGTCACGAAACCCGCCCATCTACTACGTTTAACCGCAACCGCCAACCATACACCCAAAATAGAGAAAACCGCAGGTGTTCTACCTGCGGTTTTCTTTTTGCAATTCTTGGCATAGTTGCCGATGCCCTACCAAACGTAGTAGATGGACCCGTTTCGTGGCGGCCGGGTTGGACATGTATGTGGCGGCTCGGCCTAGGCACGCGCCTCCGCAAGCATCTGCCTGGCGTGCGCCAGGCTTGCCTCCGATTGATCGCCGCTCAGCATACGGGCGATCTCTGCGGTGCGGGCATCACCGGTCACCTCGTCCAGGTGCGTCTGGGGAACATCGCCTGGCTCCTTGCTGACCACGTAATGCTTGTCAGCCATGACGGCGACCTGCGCCAAGTGGGTTACGACAATCACCTGATGCGTAGAGGCGAGATCTGCCAGCACGCCCGCGAGTGCACGCGCCGTGGAGCCACCGACACCGGCATCGACCTCGTCAAACACCAGCGTATCGACACCGTCCGCGTTACCGAGGACAACCTTGCTTGCAAGCATGACGCGGCTGAGCTCGCCGCCCGACGCAATGCGGCGCAGGGGACGTGGCGTCAAGCCGGCACCGCTGCGGTATAGCAGCTCGTAGCTCGAAGGACCAACGGGCGTCCACTCAGCACGGGGAAGATCGCGCGACTCCCAGACGAGCTCGGCACTACCCATCTCCAAGCGCGCCATCTGGCGGCCAACCTCGTGGCAGAAGCGCGGGGCCGCCGTATTGCGTGCGCGCTTAAGTGCCT
>CABUGR010000077.1 GCA_902491135.1 uncultured Collinsella sp.
GAGCCGCGGGCACTGGTCCGGGAGGAAATCCGGGCAGACCTTGTTGCGCATCGACGTCCGGCACGTCGGGCGCGGCATCAGGCAGCCGTTGCCGCACACGTCCCTCTTCGAGCACGCCTCTCGCCTCAGGCATATGTTGCGCGTCTCGACGGACAGGAAGCTCGGGCTCGACGACACCCCGTTGCGCTTTATCTCGCGGGCCACGGTCGATGGCGCGACGCCCAGCCCCCTGGCGATTTCCGGCAGCGGCCGGCAGTCCTCGAGCTGCTGCTCGATCGCCATGCGGTCCCCCTGGGTGAGCTGCCCGTTCTTGCCTCCCGGCATTCTCTCCACCTCCCCTCGCCCGAATGCCGCTGGAACGATGGTATCCGATGGGGTTCGGGAGGCGAACCGCTTCTTTCCGAGACTAAGTGCACAGAACGTGCATTTCAGATAAGAATTAAGGAGTCCCTTTGATCATACCGTCAAGGCGCTTTTTCCTCGGGAAATCGAACTGCAATTGCTGCGGGGAACAATGGCCGCCATTTTCCAGCAAAGCGGAC
The DNA here is from genome assembly GCA_902491135.1 of uncultured Collinsella sp. GTDB lineage: Bacteria > Actinomycetota > Coriobacteriia > Coriobacteriales > Coriobacteriaceae > Collinsella. The sequence continues at coordinate 543 of CABUGR010000077.1, forward strand.
TCGTGCCAGCATCGGGCGTCCGATTGAGCAACAGCAACGGACGCCCGAGCGCACCAGCTTTGACGCGTCTGCACACCCGGCAGAGTGATTACACGTCAGCGACCTTGTAATTGCTGGGGATGACTTTGACCGTCGAGGGCGGCTCCTTTATCGACGTATAGCAATCGAGCGCGATTGTCTCGCCATCGAGCCAGTGGTTTGCGTACAAGCTTGTCGTCTCAACCTTGATGCCGTTCGAGTCGAACAATTCCACATCAAAATTGATATAGTCGAAGTCGTAACCAGTATTATTCGTAGCTGTCGTCTTGCCGATGAAGGTCGAGTACTGCTCAGTGAACTCGAGATTTATCGAGCTAGCCAACGACTCAATCGCCTCCTTTTGGTCGTTGTCCCGCTCCACCTTCTTCCCGTGGCTGATAAGCTTATCGAGACTGTCCTGATGATCGGCCGACACCGTAAGGCCATAGTCGTCCACAAACGTCTTGAGCAACGAAGTGCGCTTGTCGTAGGCCTTCTGCCAATCCTGCTTGTACTTGCTGTTATCAGTTGCGTACAATTCGGCGGCCGCGCGCTGATCCTTCAGTGCGTTGATGTAGGCAATGGCGCTCTCCTGCAGCTTGCTATCGGAAAACTGCGCGCTTTGGTATTGCTCCACTTGCTCCAGCTCAGCATCGACGAGCTTTACGTAGTATTCGGCAGACTTGTCGGCCTTGGAGGACTGTCCCACCAACGTATCGCGCGCCTCGTAGCCTTTCGCAAGCGATTGGATAAACGCTTCGTCGGCGTATTCGGATTGGCTTTGATCGCTCTTTTCTGCGCATCCCGCAAGCAACACCATGCCGGCAGCAATAACGCAGGACAGAATAATCGCCGGCAACTTCCTGAGCATGTTCATCGCAGACACCACCTTTGGGTTAATTGGCCGAGACGGCATCGCTTCGATCCTCGTCAAGCGCATCCGGGTAAGTGGCACTCCCCAGCTCTGCGCCGCTTTGGTCGACGATGCTCACAACGCAGCTGACCGGCTGACCCGCAAATTGCTGGTACATGCAGGCAATAACACCAACCTGAAGCGGCGCAAACGCTTCGTTGAGACCGATTTCACTGCTACTGATGGTCAACGTGACGTTGGAAAACTGGTCATCGTAGTCGATTGCTGTGATTGTCGGCCAATCTTTGCTGTTCGGCATTCCGTCAAGAGCGTCCACCACATTCTGATGCCACGAATCGACGAAGCTGTTGTACGCATCAATGGGCATAGTCGCGGTATAGGAACCATCATCGTTAGCAATGATGTCAGTGCAGCCTTTTTCTTGCAGACTAGATTGCACATCTTCGGACGATTCGTCTTTAAAGAGAGCGGCGGGGAATGTCACAGTGCGCGTAGCGATTGTCGCCTTCTCCACTGCGCTGTATTCGTCCTGGTCACTGGTTACATTCCCTGAGTTTTCCGTGGCGCATCCCGCCAGCATGACGCATAGCGCGCACGATATGGCGACGGTGGCGGCAATTGCGCTCACGCGATTCTTCAAGCCCGTTGCTATCATGGTCTTCCCTTTCTAATTTACGAACATCAATAGCATACATTAGAGACGAGTCGAAAACTACCGCATCGAGAGTGCTTGCGCTAACGAATTGCAGGTGACAAACTATATGCAGACGCTTCCGAAACGGCTTGCACGTTCTCTCAAGGCGGCTCCCCGCGCCCCCTAAAACACTGCGCCCCTCACAGCAACCCTCCCCTTTTCTCTTCATCGAATAGATAGGATACGATGGTTATTGGGCGATTGTAAGGCAAGCGAAATGGGAGGGATGTCCGATATAAGGGACACTGACGCATAACTGATTGATGGCTGCCGGTCTCGCAACCCCGCAAGATGCCCGATTGAATGAGCCAGGGCCAATCTGCCAGGATCCAAAGAAGAGGAGACCATTCGCTGACGAATATGCGTGTCTTGGGATGCGTTCATTGAGAGTGCGGTTCCGAAAAAGTACACACCTGGGAGTCAATTCTGGCACAAAAGCCGAAATGTCCCACGGGGAATGCGAGGATCAGAGAGCGTCTCGGGTTGCCTGAGCTGAACTGCCTCCCATTTCTGCAGTTTTGGGGCGCAGTTCACTGCCGGACCACGGGGGGCTTTCTCTCAAATGCGGAGCCCAAGGGCTGGCCCGAACATGGGGCTATCGCTGCGCGTACTTCTTGGAGAGCTGGCGCCCTGCGATGTAGACCATAATCTCGTCGGTGCCGCCCGCAATCTGCATGCCGCGCAGGTCGATCCACATGCGCCCGACGCGCGTCTCGTCGGTGTAGCCGAGGCCGCCGAAGATCTGCAGGGCCTCCGAGGCCACCATCGTGCATGCTTTGCCGGCGCAGTATTTGAGCAGAGCCGAGTCGATGCGGACGGACTGGCCGTTGTCCATCTTCCACAGGCACTTGTAGAGCATGTTGCGCGAGTTCTGCAGGGCGATCTCCATCTCGGTCAGCTTCAGCTGGATGAGCTGGTAGTTCGCGATCGGCTTGCCGAACGTCGTGCGCTCGCTCACGTAGGCGGCCGCGTCGTCCATGGCCGCCTGGGCCACGCCGATGCACTGGGCCACGATCAGGCAGCGCTCGGTCTCGAAGTTCTTCATCAGGTTGAGGAAGCCCTCGCCGGGCTTCCCGATGCGCATGTCCTCCGTGAGGACGACGTCGTCGAAGTACATCTCGCAGAAGGCCGCCACCTTCTGGCCGATCTTGTGCAGGGGCGCCGTGCTCAGGCCCGGGGCGTCCTTGGGGACGATCCACATGGACATGGACTTGTTCTCGCGGGCGGGGTCCTCGTCCTTGGCGATGACCAGCACGTTGGGGAAGACCTCGCCCTGGGTGACCCACGTCTTCTGGCCGTTGAGGAGGTAGGTGCCGTCCTCCTGCTTCCTCGTCACGCAGGTCATCGCCTGGTTGTCGGAGACTGCCCCGGGCTCGGAGAAGCCGAGGGAGAAGATCGGCTGGCCCGTCTCCAGGTAGTCCTGCATGGCGTCGGAGATCTGCTCGGACGTCGCGCCGAAGTCGATGAAGTCGCGCATCGCGAGGGTGTTGTTGAGGGTGCAGAGCGGGGCGCCGGAATGGTGTGCGAACTCCTCGGTGAGGAGTCCCAGGGTGACGAGGTCCGTATCGATCCCGCCGTACTCCTCGGGGATGCCCATCAGGCCGAAGCCGCTCTCCATCCAGGCGGAGGTGAGCTCCTCGCTCATCCTGCGGTTCTCGTACATCTCCTTGATCTCGTCCTCGCCGGCATAGCGCTCGCAGAACTCCTCGATGCTCTTGACGAGAAGCTCCTGCTCGTCAGTGAATGAAAAATCCACGTCTACCCCTTCCCTACGTCAGGCATTTGCAACATGTTGTCGGTGATTTCTAATCGTTATCGTTAGGCTAGCATGGCGATTAACCAGGAATCATTCCAGCTTGACCTGTACTATTCGAGAATAGGTTCCTTCCGCTGCTCGCTCTCGGGGCGCAATGCGGACAAGACCCCCAAGCTCCCAAACGGAAGCGAACGGGAAACAACCTGTTGCAGCGCAACCCATGGAAACCGTTCCGTTCTGGTGCCGCGGAGCAAGATCCTCGGCACCAGAATTTGCTTGGGCCCAACTTACAAAGCGCAGGGCGTTGCACTCGGCTCGATTCCTATAGTGATTGCCTTTTAAGATCGGCAATAAATCCCGTAGGGACTTTCTTCGGCTAAAGCTCCGTAGGTGAAGGGCATCCTGTCGCGCAGTAAATCGGAACCACCCATCGAAACCATGCGGGCGTGGTTGATTTCCGCGCGAACATCCAACTCGGCAATCGCGAGCTCTTCCTCAAAACCCGCCTGAGCGAGGATTTGGCCAGGATTGGGTCCCAAAACTCGGCTAAAACCACCGTACGGAGCACCACATTGATTTGACTCAACAAAAACGACCATGTTTTCTAGCGCTCTTGCCTGGCTAAATACTAATGAGGCCTTGTGATCGGGGTCATCTTCCGATTTGGTTATATTGGGCCAGGCTGTAGGGCCTAGGATTATTTCGGCTCCCTTGAGAGCGAGCGAACGTGCAACCTCGGGGAAGCACTTGTCGAAGCAAACCTCAATGCCTATCTTTCCGATTGCGGTTTCGAAGACGGGGTATTCGCTGCCGGGCATGTGAATCAAGCGCTCGCATAAAGGCAGGTGCACCTTCCTCGTCTTTCCCACATAGCCCTCGGGACCTACAAGAACCACCGTATTGTAGGTGACGTTGAAGCGCTCTTCGTCCAATTCTGTCATCCCAAAGCAGATGTACAGCTCTTTTTCTTTCGCTTTTCGAATGAAGCGCTTAACGGTTGGCCCATCAGGTATCGGTTCGGCGTGTTGCTGAAAGAAGAGCTTGTCCTCAGCACTGAACAAAGTCATTCCTTTTGTTCCGTACCCTGTCACGGACTGCTCCGGAAAAACTATGAGGTCAATCGAGCTCTCGCTCGCCCCGTCTATCAGCTTCTCCATTTTGGAGATATTACCTTCGATATCACGCGGATCGAAGCCATATTTGCCGCTGCTATGCGTGTCTTCTTGCTCATGTTAATTCCCATTTCGTTCGGCATAGGTGTAACGCGTGTCCTATTGAGAAAAAGCTTCTATCGCTTAATCTCATTACCCTGCTCATCATAGAGCTTCATGGCGAGGAAGGTGATGCCGGCGATCAGCTGGCAGACTCCAGCGAAGATGGCTACATACCCCCAGCCCGTCATCGCGGTTGCGTCCAGGATCATGCCGCTCAGCGGTGCTCCCAACATCATTCCCAAATTCGTCGCCATGGCAAAGAAGGCCATGGCGGCACCAGAGATGCGCGGGTCCGGCGTTGTCTGGGCAATCAACGTCCACATGGACGAGCAGAACAGTCCTTCGATGATGCAGTAAAGCACGCAGAGGACAATCACAATCGGAAAATCAGTGGCAACGAAGAGCAGATAGAACACTACCGCGTATGCGAATGCGGACGCCGCTGCAAATCTCTGGCGGTTCTTAACATGGTTGAGAATGAAGCCACCCAAAATGCAGCAGAACACTTCTGCCAGATACATCCAGCCTACAATTCCGTTTGCCAGGCCGAGATCCATGCCAGCTTGAGCGACCCAAAAGGAAGGCGCCCAGTTGCAGAAGGTCATGCAGGCAAGGCCAAAACCCACACCGCCAATGCACATGATGTAGACGGATTTATGCTTGAAGACTTCGGTGACCTTTACGGATGTGTCCGTTGAATCGGCATAGTTCTCTTCATTTTTCGGGGTGCGCACGAAGGTTGCGAACAGCAAGCCGCCGACAATTAGGACAACAATTCCGACAATCCACATATGAGACCATGTTTGGGCAGGGCCGAGAATTGTATCAGCCAACAAGAATACGCCTGCGACGGCAACCTGCTGCCAGGAACTCCAAATCCCCATCGGCAGA
>CABUGR010000078.1 GCA_902491135.1 uncultured Collinsella sp.
ATAACGCCGGTACCCTCGACAGCGGGCTTGATGATGATGCGGCCGGCACCAAAGTGGCCGAGAACCTCGTGCGGGATGGTGCCCTGCTCGGTCACCGGCACGTGGAACATGTTCTTCTTGGCATCGAGAGATGCCTTGGAGATGGCCATGGGCACCTCAGCGGACTTGCCCATGCCAACGCCGACGTTGCCCTTGCCGTCGCCAACGACGACGAGAGCGACGAGGCTCATGCGACGACCACCCTTGACGGTCTTCGACACGCGGTTGATGTAAACGACGCGCTCCTCGAACTCGGAGGCCTCGCGCTGCTGCTTCTGATTACGAGCCATGTGCTACATACCTCCTAGAACTCGAGACCGGCGGCACGAGCACCGTCGGCGAGGGCCTTGACGCGGCCATGGTAGATACGGCCACCACGATCGAAGGCGACCTTGGTGATGCCGGCCTCGATGGCGCGCTTGCCCACGAGCTGACCGACCTTCTCCGCAGCCTCCTTGTTCGAGGTGTGGGTGCCCTTGAACTCGGCCTCGAGGGTCGAGGCAGAGACGAGCGTCAGGCTGGAGCCCTTGCTGTCGTCGATGATCTGGGCATAGATGTTGGCGTTAGTACGGGTCACGCGAAGACGCGGACGCTCGGAGGTACCCGAGACCTTGCCGCGAACACGACGCTGACGACGCTTGAGGCCTTCCAGCTTCGCCTTATGCTTGTTCATACGTAAACTCCTAAAAAGGTTGATCTTGCCAGCACCTGACGGGGTGCTGGTCTTATGCGAGTGAGTCGGTTACGACTACTTGGCGGCCTTACCCAGCTTGCGGCGGATGTGCTCGCCAACGTAGTGGATACCCTTGCCCTTGTAAGGCTCGGGAGGACGATGGCCGCGGATCTCAGCGGCGATCTGACCGACCTGCTGCTTGTTGATACCCTTGACGTTCACGTGGGTGTTGTCGGGAACCTCGAAGGCGATGCCCTCAGGAGCCTCGACGATCACGGGGTGCGAGAAGCCCAGGGAGAACTCGAGGTTCTTGCCCTTCTGCTGCACGCGGTAACCGACGCCGGCGAGCTCGAGCTTCTTCTCGAAGCCCTCGGAAACGCCAACAACCATGTTGTGGATGAGGGCGCGGGTGAGGCCGTGGCGGGCACGGGTCTCACGCTCGTCGTCGTGACGGGAAACGGTGAGGACGTTGTCCTCGACGTTGATAGCGAGCTTCTCAAAGACATCGAGCTCGAGCTGGCCCTTGGGGCCCTTGACGACAACGTTGTTGCCGTTGACTGCCACTTCGACTCCGGCGGGAATCTGGACAGGCTTATTACCGATACGAGACACGGTGATCTCCTTTCCTTCTACCTACCGAGCGAATTACCAGACGTAAGCGATGATCTCGCCGCCGACGTTGTGCTTGCGAGCATCGCGGTCGGTCATGACGCCATGGCTGGTGGAAATAATGGCGGTACCAAGGCCACCGCGGACGCGGGGCATGTCGGCAACGCCGGTGTACTTACGCAGGCCCGGCTTGGAAATGCGGCGGATGCCGTTGATGACCTTAGCCTTCTTGGGACCATACTTAAGCGTGATGTGCAGAGTCTTCTGGGGAACGGTGTCCTCGACATCGTAGCCCTCGATGTAGCCCTCCTCGTGCAGAACACGAGCGATCTCGACGAGCTTCTTGCTGCTCGGCATGGAGACCGTGGCCTTGTTCACAGAGTTAGCGTTACGGATGCGCGTAAGCATATCTGCGATCGGGTCTGTAAGGTTCATACAGATTCTCCTTCGTTCTTGATGAACACGTGCTCTTGGTTCTTCGCCGCCCTTAACGGCAAAGCCTTTTTAGCGCGTTTTCCCTGTTCCAAACTGATGCTTGAAACGCTGGTAGTGACTTACCAGCTGGCCTTCTTAACGCCGGGAAGCTCGCCCTTGAGTGCAAGCTCGCGGAAGCAGACACGGCACAGGCCGAACTTGCGGTACACAGAGTGCGGACGGCCGCAGCGCTGGCAGCGCGTGTACTCACGAGTAGAGAACTTCTGCTTGCGATTGCACTTGACGATCATCGATGTCTTAGCCACTTATATCCTCCTCACATAGAGTATTGTTCGCCCCAAGCGCCGCCCCCTTGTGGGAACGGCGCTTATAGGGCAGGTGAACCTATTTCTTGAACGGGAAACCGAAGGCGTCCAGAAGGGCCTTGGCCTCCTCATCGGTGTTGGCGGTGGTCACGAAAGTGATGTCCATACCGCGCTGGTGATCGACGGAGTCGAAGTCGATCTCGGGGAAGATGAGCTGCTCGGTGACGCCCATGGAGAAGTTACCACGGCCGTCGAAGCTCTTGGCGGAGATGCCGCGGAAGTCGCGGATACGGGGGATCGCGACGGAGGTCAGACGATCGAAGAACTCCCACATACGGTCGCCACGCAGGGTAACCTTGCAGCCGATCGGCATACCAGCGCGCAGGCGGAAGGTAGCGATGGACTTGCGGGCACGGGTGATCATCGGCTGCTGGCCGGTGATGGCGCGCAGGTCGCGCACGGCACCGTCGATGGCCTTGGAATCGGTAGCGGCCTCGCCGACACCCATGTTCACGACGATCTTCTCAAACTTGGGGATCATCATGACGTTCTCGTACTGGAACTTGTCCTGAAGCTGCTGCTTGACCTCGTTGTTGTACTTGGTCTTCAGACGCGGCACATACTTCTCTTCTGCCATTGTTCACTCCTTCTTGGGGTTTTAAGCACGGGGCGTGGCCACGATGGGTTGTCCTCATGCCTCCTGGCTGCATCCGCGCCGCTCATGGCATTTCGCGGTTTGGACTCGACGCAGCAGGAGCCGACAAAACAATCGGTACTATACGCGCATTGGGTGCGTATTTCCAGAAAAACCTCGTCTGCCTGCACAACTCCACAACTCCCCCGCACAAATGGGTCCCAAAAAGCAGTTACGGTGAAATAGGGACTGTTGGGCGGCCTAACAGGCTTAAACAATCCGTATTTCACCGCAACTTATTGGTGAGGATGCGATTAGCGCTTGCGGGGGATGAGTTTGGTGCGACGCAGGTGGATCATCTCGGCGGCGATGGAGATGGCGATCTCCTTGGGGTCCTCGGCCTCGATGGCAACGCCGATCGGAAGGTGCAGCTCGTCGATCTGGTCCTGCGTAAAGCCTTCCTGCTCCAGACGGGCGCGCACAAAGGCCGTCTTGCGGCGCGAGCCCAAGCAACCCAGATAGGCGGGTTTGGCACGCATAGCCTGAATCACCACGTCGAGATCAGATTTGTGACCCGCCGTGGCGACGACCACCAAGTCGCGCGGACCGATGGGGCACTGCTCGCTCAGGTTCTTGTAATCGACCAGGCGACGATCGTAGACACCGGGCACCCATTCGGGCGTCAACGTGCCGGGGCGGTCATCGCAGGCCACGACGGCAAAGCCCGCCGCCGTGAGCACGCGCGCCGTCGCGGCGCCCACGTGGCCGCAGCCAAAGATGTAGGTCAGGCCCTCGGGGCAGAGCGTCTCGACGTGCGCCGCGGGAATCTCGGAGGCCGCGTTGGTGTAGGTGACCCTACTCCCCTCCTCCACCAGCGAAAGCCCGGGGCAGCCCGCAATGGTGCGGCGCGATTCCTCGCCATGGTACTCGGCCACATCGCCCTCGAGCGCGCTCGCGATAAACGGCTCAAAGTCGATGACGAAGTCGCCGATGCGCCGATAGACCAAGACGTCGGCAATTTCCTGGAACAACGGTGCCTGGGTCGCGTCCAGGTGCAGATAGCACAGGCAGATAGCTCCGCCGCAAATCATGCCGGTATCGGAGTTCTCGCCGCCCATGGTGTAGCGGACCAGACGCGATTTACCCCCGGCCAGCAGCTCGCGCGCCTCGTCCAGCGCAAAGAGCTCAATCTTGCCGCCGCCGATAGTGCCCGCTTGGCTACCGTCGGCAAAGACGGCCATCCAGGCGCCCACGCCGCGCGGCGACGACCCTGCCGTGCCGGCCACGACCACCAGCTCGCACGTCTCGCCAGCACGCAGGGCGGCAAGCGCCGCATTCACAACATCGAGCTTTTCCATTGCCGCCTTCTACCCTCTAAAGACATCGGTGAGCATGGCGAGCGCCTCGAGCACGCCGCCGCCGACCGACGTCGCCTTGTCCGAAATGTAGTTGATATAGCTGGCATCGCCGCGCGGATCGACATCGGCGCATTTAAAGCCCTCAGTCACCTGCACGCCGTTCGCCAAAAGCCCGCGCAGACAGCCATCGATCTGCGTGCGTATGGGCGTATCGCCCGCGTAGCCAATCACGTCTCCGGCGCGCACGATGTCGCCGATTGCGCGGTCGGACCGAAACACGCCGGCGACGGGGCTGTGAATAACGCGCTCCCTGCCATAGCCAGCGATAATGCCCGGCACGCCCGTGTTGGGCTGGGGCGAACCTTGGGTAATGACACGGCCCAGGAAATGCCCGCGCATGGTTTCGACCACGGCGTCGCAGTCAACCGGCGCGGTGAAGCCCGGTCCCACGGCAATAACGGCAGGCGCCATGTCGCGCGTGGTACCCAGGTTGCGCTTGGCCAGAATCGCGTCGACCACAGCCGCGGGTTTAAGCTCATCGAGCATCTTGGCCTGAGGGTCCACCACCACGGCGACATCCCCCGCTTGGGTAATCTCGAGCGCCTCAGCCGGCGTCTGCGCCAAGCGGGCGCGAATGCCCTCGACCTCGACCTCGCCCAAGCGAATGGCCTCGCAAAAACTGATTGTGCGACGGATGCACGTGGGAACCGCGATATCGGCCATGACGACCGACACGCCGGCGCGCACCAAACGGGCAGCGACACCCGTGGCGATATCGCCGGCGCCGCGAACATAAACGAGCATTCCCGGGGCACCTCCCTGTGCTACGGTTTGAGCAGAGCAAAAAGCGGTTCGACCGCTACTCTGATGATTATTTATTATCACAGTATTATACGGCGGTGAACAGATGGAAACGGTTAGCGGCAATCTTGCCTCGGCGCTCAAGATCGAGCCGGGCATTACCGCGATTATCGGCAGCGGTGGCAAGTCGACCTTGCTGAAGGCGCTGGGTCTCGAGCTCATGCGCGCTGGCGGCAGGGTGCTCCTCTGCACCACCACGCGCATGTTCCCCGTCGCCGGCGTGCCATGGGACGGGTCGAGCCGTCGCTTGGACGCCGTGCCTTGGAAGCCGGGGGCCCTGCATGTTCCCGGCTGCACCTGCGAGGCATGCGCGGGCATGAGCCGCGGAGGCATCTGCCAGGCGGGTGTTTTGGACCCGGAGACGGGCAAGCTCTCCTCCCCTGCCGAGCCGCTCGACCAGCTGGCGCAGCGCTTTGACTACGTCCTGGCCGAGGCGGACGGCAGCAAGCGGCTCCCGCTCAAGGCCCACGCCGCCTGGGAGCCGGTGATTCCCTCTGGCACGGCCAACATCGTCTGGATCGCCGGCGCCTCAGGGCTCGGCAAGCCCATCAACGAAGCCGTCCACCGCCCCGAGCTCTTTTGCGAGCGTTGCGGCTGCGAGCCTACCGACATCGCCGCACCCGAGCGCGTCGCCATGGTGCTCAATGCCGAGATGCAGGCGCTGAAACTCAGCACCGCACGCGTCATGCTCAACCAAGTCGACACGCTCAGCGACCCCACGATGGCCGACCGCTTCGAGGCAGCTCTCGACCGCCCCGTCGTCGCCAGCAGCCTCAAGTAGCCGGCCCCATCTCCTCAGTTGCGGTGAAATACGGACTGTTTGGCCGCCCGACGGCCGCAAACAGTCCGTATTTCACCGCAACTGAGGAGGGGACACGGCATCTTTGCTGCTAGCGGGGCACGTAGCGACCGGGCTGGGCTCCGGTGGGCTCGCCGTCGCGTGCCGCCAGCACGCCGTTCACAAACACGGCCTTGGCGCGGCCATGTGCCTCAAAACCCTCGAGCGGCGTGTAGTCCACAGCCTGATGCTGTGTCGCCGCGCGAATGGTCCAGCGCGCCTGGGGATCCCA
>CABUGR010000079.1 GCA_902491135.1 uncultured Collinsella sp.
CCATGAGCTTATACTTCGTGATGTTCACGCCGATGCTCTCAGCGGCAATGCGGTCGAGCGCCGCCACGGTGGACAGGCGATGTGCCACCACAATGGAGGTGCGGCCGCGCATCAGGTTCTCGAGCGCCTCCTGCACCAGCGCCTCGGACTCGCTGTCCAAGGCAGACGTCGCCTCGTCGAGCACCAGAATCGGCGCGTCGGTGAGAATCGCGCGGGCGATGGCCACGCGCTGGCGTTGGCCGCCCGAAAGCTTAACGCCGCGCTCGCCCACCATGGTGTCAAAGCCACGGGGCAGGCGCTCGATAAAATCCAGGGCATTGGCCAGACGTGCGGCCTCGCGGATCTGCTCGTCGGTGGCGTCGGGACGGCCGTAGGCGATATTCTCGCGAATGGAGCGATGGAACAGCAGCGCCTCCTGCGGTACGTAGGCAACCTGGCGGCGCAGGCTCCGCTGCGTGCAGCGCGAGACGTCTTGGCCGTCCACGAGCACGCGACCGCCCTGTACGTCGTCCAGGCGCAGCAACAGCTTGGTGAGCGTCGTCTTGCCCGAGCCCGATTTGCCCACCAGGCCCACGCGCTGGCCCGCCGCCACATGGAGCGTCAGGTCGTCGAACACGCTCTCGCCTGCCGCGGCATCACGGTATGCGAAGCTCAGGTGCTCAAAATCAATCGCGCCCTCACTAACCTTGAGCTCGGGAGCATTCTCGTCGTCCGCCACCAGACGCGGCTCGTCCAGCACGCGTGTCATCTCGGCCGCATCGCCCAGCGCGCGGTTGATGCGTTGCATCATGGAACTCACGTAGTTCAAACGCATGGTGAGGTTGTACGTATAGGTAAAGATCATGACGAGCGCCCCGGCCGAGATGCCAAACCATGCGTTGCCGCCCGCCACGAACACACTCACCACGGCCATGGTGATGACGATAAGGCCCGAGGTCGTAAAGTTGCGCTGCATCATGGCGTGCATCGAAACCGTTTCGGCGTCGCATGCGGCGCGGTCGGCGGTATCGAACAGGTCGCGCTCAAAGTCTTCGCGCCCACAGGTCTTGACGGCCAGGATGTTCGTGACCGCGTCAGACAGCACGCCCGACAGTTTGTTCTGCGCGGCGGACGTCGCGGCCGAAAGCGGCATGATGCGCTTGTACATAAGCCAGACAAACGAGATGTAGACGACCATGATACCCACCAGGATCACGGTAAATGTGGGCACCACCGGGGCGAGCGCCGCCACCGTGCAGATGACCGAGGTGATGGTGGGGATGAGCGAATATACCGTCACATCAATCAAGCCCGTGTAGCCGCTCATGAAACGGCTCGTCTGGCTCACGAGCGATCCGCCAAAGCGGCTGGTGTGGAATGTCATGGACTGGTTGGAGAGCGTGTCAAAGCACAGGCGCGCCAGGTGATAGTTGCCCGCAATCTCGAGCTTGTAGACGGTGTAGTCCTGTAGCTTGGAGAGGATCTGACCCGCCAGGTTCACAAGCACGAGCGCCAGGATGTAAGGGCCAAAGACCTCGAATACTTGATCGCCCGCCACGGGGCCCGCTTGGACGCGGTCGACGATGAGAGCCATCACATAGGTGTTGGCAAACGTGAGCAAAAAGATATAGCCCGCCGACGAGAACACCGAGAGAAAGACGATCAGCGGCTGCGTGCGCGTGACATCCCAAAAACGCTGCAGCGTGCGGCGCACGGTGGAGCGCTTGAGCGGGCTGGTGCTTCTCTGAGACATGGGCTTCCTTTCGCGTCTGATAGGGCGAAACGCCATTGTTACACATTGAAGCGCGCTTCAGGCAAGCACGGTGCGAAAAGCGCCCGCGCCCCGCGTTTACGCTGGCGCCCTGCCGTCAGGCACGGCTAGTCCTTGTCTTCCTGGCCAGTGAGTAAGCCTGCGGACTCCAAGCCCAAAATCTCGTCGGCCTCCCGCGCGTCTTCCAGCGCGTCGATATCCTTGAGTTTGCGCTCCATAACGTTGGTGCGCGTGGTGATGATGCCCTCAACCGTTTTACCCGCGGTCTCGATCTGCTGTTGGGCGCGGCGCAGCGCCGCCTGATAACGCGGCAGCTCGGCCTTGACGGCGGAAAGCACGCGCAGCACGTCGTCGGTACGTTTTTGCAATTTAAACGTCTGGTAGCTCATCTGCAGACTGTTGAGGATGGCCGCCATGGTGCTGGGGCCGGCAACGTTGACGTGATAGTCGCGGCCCAGGGTCTCGATAAGCCCGGGACGGCTGACGACCTCGGCGTACAGCCCCTCAAACGGAACGAACATGATGCCAAAATTGGTCGTCGCGGGCACGCTCAGGTACTTTTCGCAGATGTCCTTGGCCTCGCGCTTCACCATGGCGTCGAGCGTCTTGCGCGCGGCGGCCACAGCCTCGGCATCACCCGACTCTTGCGCGTCGAGCAGATGCTCGTACGCGTCGCCCGGGAATTTGGAGTCAATCGGCAGCAGCACGGGATCGCCCTCGTCCACCGGCAGCTTGACGGCAAACTCAACGCGCTCCGAGGCGCCGGGCTTGGTGGCGACATTTTCCAGATACTGGTCGGGCGTAAGGATGTCCGCCAGGATCGCACCCAGCTGCACCTCGCCCAAAATGCCGCGCGCTTTTACATTGCCCAGCACGCGCTTGAGGTCGCCCACGCCGGTGGCAATGGACTGCATATCGCCCAAACCCTTGTACACAGCCTCGAGCTGGTCGCTCACCTGCTTAAACGATGCAGACAGGCGATCGTTGAGCGTGCGAGAGAGCTTCTCGTCCACCGTCGCGCGCATCTGATCGAGCTGCACGTTGTTGTCCTTGCGGATGGCGCCCAGCTGGGCATCGACCGTCTCGCGCACCTTGTCCAAGCGTTGCTCGATGCCCTCGCGGTTGGCACCGAGCTGCTGGGCCGTCTCGCGGCGCAGGTCATCCATACGGTCGCCAGCCTGCGAGAACTCACGCGCGATGGTCAGGTAGCGCTGCTGCTCTACGGCGGCGTCGGTCGTCTGCTGCTGCGCGATGGCGTTTGCCGTGCGACGGGTTTCTGCCAGCGCGACGTTTAGGGTGTCGAGCGCGTTGTTGGCCTGCTCGAGCGCCGCGAGCGTCTCCGCGTCGTTGCCGCCATGCTCTCGCAATTCGGCACGAAGTCCTTTAAGCTGCAGGGTGCAAACCACAGCAACTCCCACCGCCACCAAGGCAATCACAACAAGCGCAATATCAATAGCAGACATAGACTCCGCCCAACAAACTCAATCGATCATCAATCAAAACCGCGATCAATCTTACCCCGCCACACGCACCGGGCGCCCGGCCCCTTCTTGGGTGCTTCTCTCTTCCGCATATTCCATAATGCGGCGCGCCGTCTCCCTGCTCACCTTTGAGTCATCGCCGGCTAAGTATGCGTACACGTTTCCCTTATTCAGATTCAAATCGCGGCAGAGACCGTAGCGCGTTACGCCCGATTCCCCTAGCGCTCCCAATGTTCTTTTTCGCATCAGGGCGTTGATCCTTCTGTCCGCCACTGGCTTTTCCTTCACCGCTCTATACGCACGCCAAACGTTGGCATAACGGTTAGGGAGCTCACTTTTGGCGCACAGAGACGCCATGCCACCCGCTTGATCGTACAAGGACAAAACGCCTCGGTAATCCTCTTCCATCCACGAGCCCTCGGATAAACCCAGAACGTATTCGGCTTTTCCTTGCGCCAAAGCGAGCAAAAACAGAGGTTCCGCCACGCGCGGCGCAACCGTCGTCGCCTGCTTAACCAGCTTTCTAAAACTGAGCGACTGCTGTCCGGATAGCTCTCGGCAATAGCCTTTTAAGAATCCCTCAAAAGTCAGATTCAACCGAGCACCTCCTTTTTGTATTGCCTGTATGCGCAGACCATCTCTTGATAACTCCGCTCCGAAGGCGAAGACGCCAGCGCCTCGCCCTCGTCGAATATAAGCCGTTCGAGCAGATCCCAATCAAGTCGGTCGATAAACGCTCGACTATGGAGGTCGACGATGTCGTTCGGACGATAGGCATAAAGCTTCATCACCGCCAGGTCCTCCAAAGATGGCGTAAAGTACCTGATAAAACGTGCCCCAATCTTCAAGGGAAGCAAACGATCTTCGTAATTGAATGGCATCTGATTACAATATGCCACCGCCATACCATTCACCTCGGGGTATCGAGCTATGATCTCGCGGAGGCACCTGTCCGCCTCAAACACATCAATATCATGTGTAACCGACCGATTCGTCACATCATTTAGCATGAAGGCGCTTCCTCCCACCAATACAACGCTCGGCCTGTCGTCTCTTGGACCTATTTCCAGCTCCGCCTCTTCGTCAATGCCCAAAAGAGTCTGCTCTAAATCCTGCTTATACATGGCATATCCTATTATTATTCATCTACGATAATACTATTCAGTCGCACGACAGGACCTACAGGATGCAAGAATTCTGCTCGTGGCGATAATCCCTACACCCTAGAAGTCCTAATGTGACAAACGCTAACTCTCCCAGCCGGCGCGGATGGTTGTTATGACGTCGCCTAGGCGCTGGCCGAGAGCTGCCAAGTGCTGAAGCACCTCATTGGGCGAGGCGCCGTTGAAAATGCACGTGAGGGCATATGAGGCCAAAAAGATTGCCGCGAGCCCCAACGGGATCAGCACAATCATCGCTAACGTGCGCAGGCGCTGGCCCACGCGGCGGTGACGTGTGCGGCGCTTGTCGAACGCAAGCTCCTGCGCATATGAATCTTGTTGTATGGAATAGTTCTCTGGCGCCGATCCGCCCGCAGGCGAAACCGCAGGCATGGCATTTTGCGCAGGGGGCTGGGCGGCTACCCCTTGCATTTGCATCTCCATGAGCCGTTGCTGCTGACGCAACATGCGCTCAGCTTGTTGCTGCGGAGTCTCAAGAAACAGATCCATGCTGGCCTCCTCAATCGGAGCATTCGACGCTTGCGCCCAGCATCCCGCACCGCCAAGGCCACGGCAACGAAATCCGCGGCAATAGCTGTGAAGATTCTTTTGTCAGAAAACTGTCGAAAAGCTCAACAACTCCCCTACCAGCACTTTCTCTGAGCTTTTTTATCGAATGATCTTTTGCCCTTCCACCAACCCGCCAACTAACCAAAAGCTGACCAAAAGCTTGACGAAAATTGTGAAGACATGGACCCCACACAAAAAGTGCCGCCCCAAAGGGGCGGCACACAAACTTATTATCAGCTTTTCTGTAACGAGCATGCGACGACCCAACGCCGGAGCGCAGGACGGGGAAACCTTTGCCTCGCGCGACCCTGCGAAGCCGTGAGCGAGAGGGAAAGGTTTCCCCGCCCTGCGCTCCGTGGTCGGTGAGGACAGACTACACGCCCGCGAGACCTCGGGCGGCGGTGGCGCACATAAACGCCAAGACTAGAATCACGAGCGAACCGGCAATGTCGGCCACCACGCCCGTAAAACGGCGCTCAAATAACCAGCTCTCAAAGTGCGGGGCAACGTTGCGCCAAACACGCCACAACAAGATACCCATGCCGATGACGCCGGGAATATTGAGCAGCAAAATCTCGGAGCACAAGAGCCCAATCAGGTTTCCGGCGGCAAAGCCCGCATCGCCCTCGCAGTATTTGCGATAAATCATGTATAGCATGTACGCCACAAACGGCTGCAGGCACGCAGAGATAAACGTAACCACCATCGAGGGGTCCTGAGAAAAGACATCGGTGAGTTTATCCACACTCGCGGCATCCTTAGAGGCCAGGAACAGGCCAATGACCACCACAGGCACCACGCCCAAGATAACCTCGACCATCGTAAACAGCTTGGCAGTCAGGTCCTCACTCGCCGAATTCAAATGGGGCGCCCACTCAGGATGAGCATGCGCACCAACTTTCTTGCCCTTATCGGCACGGGCAACCTTATCGCCCCCATCAACCACGCGATTAGGATCACGACGAGTCCCAGCAGCAGCCACCCGAGCCCGAGACTTCTTACCCATAAAAAACACC
>CABUGR010000080.1 GCA_902491135.1 uncultured Collinsella sp.
GTTATTGCTTGTAATCGCGGCTGTGGAGCTCGGCATCCACATTGGAGGTCGAATGAAATAGCCGCCCCCGCGTAATGCGAAGACGGCCACTTCTCACGCCATAAACGTGTTTCGGAGTTGGCCAACCCGCTGCAACGGGTGCCATCTGCTTCAATCTTATGCGAATCCCGATCCCATTTCAACAAGCCCAAGGGCTCAAATGGAATCGCAATAATACCTATAATGGCGATAGCTAAAACACGACCGACTCCCCATCGGAGGATATCTATGACCGAAACCACAGCCGCAGCCGCCATCGAGACACGCGACACCAAGCTCGAGATTATCATGGGCCGCGAGGCACTCGATAAGCTCGCCGATGCTACGGTGCTAGTGCTCGGCTGCGGAGGCGTGGGCTCCAATTGCTGCGAGGCACTCGCCCGCGGCGGCATTGGTCATTTCGTCATTCTGGATAAGGACATCATCGCGCCCAGCAATATCAATCGCCAGGCCATCGCCTTTCACAGCACCGTCGGCAAGCGCAAGGTTGACGTGATGGAGGCCATGATCCACGACATCAATCCCGCCGCCACCGTCATCAAGCGCACCGAATACTTGCTGAGCGACAACATCGATGATTTCTTCGCGAGCGTTTTGGAGCAGACGGACGGCAAGCTCGACTACGTCGTCGACGCCATCGACACCATCTCGGCCAAGCTCACCATTGCCAAATACGCTCAGGACCACGGCATTCGTTTGGTTAGCTCCATGGGCGGGGCCAACAAGCTCCATCCCGAGTGCCTCCGCTTTGCCGACATCTTCGATACGGTGCGTGACCCTATGAGCCGCATTATGCGCAAAGAATGCAAGAAACGCGGAATCAAGAGCCTGCATGTACTGTTTAGCTGTGAGGAATCGGTTAAGACACAGCCCCGCGACCCTTCCAATATCCACGAGCGTACCGAGCTCGGAACCGCCAGCTTTATGCCGCCCATCATGGGCCAGATGATTGCCGGCGAGGGTATCCGCCAGATCAGCGGCCGCGGCACTGAGCGCGTACGCTCCGATGGCCAACGTCTGGACTAGCGGAGCGCGCCGAGATGGAGCCCCGGTTATTTGATGCACACTGTCATCTTGATTTAATGGCTCACCCGGACGCCGTTGCCGATGAGGCGACGGCGCTGGGCTTGGGTCTATTTGATTGCGGCGTCGATCCACGCGACTTCGCAAGCGTACATGGGCGAACCCGTCGCCCTCCTACCGTCATCAAGGGCATCGGCCTCCACCCCTGGTGGCTCGCCGACGGCCGCTGCGGTCCTGCCGAAGTCAATCTGCTTTGCGAAGTTGCCACCCAAGAGCGCTACATCGGCGAGGTGGGACTCGACTTTTCCGCTCGTTTTGCCGGAAGTGAGCCGCTACAAATACAGGCATTTGACCGGCTCTGCGATACCCTCGTGCAGCATCCTCTTACCGGGCGCGTGATATCAATTCACGCCGTTCGTTCAGCGGGAGCCGTACTGGACGTCCTCGAATCGCATAGACTACTCATCCCAAACCCCGACTCCCCCGTTATCATCTTCCACTGGTTTAGCGGCACCTCGGACGAGCTTGTCCGCGCACGCAATGCAGGCTGCTATTTTTCCGTCAACGAACGCATGCTCGCGACCAAGCGCGGTCGCGAATACGCACGACAGATTCCACTCGACCGTCTACTACTCGAGACCGATGCGCCGGCCGAGCCAAACACAGAAACAAGCGCGCAGTCGCTCATCAGATCGCTCACAAGGACCTCGATGCGCATCGCCACGCTCAAAAACTGCGATGTACAGCACATTGAGTCGGCAGTTTTAGCAAATGCGCGCTCTGTTTTTGACCTTCGCTAACCCCTGTGGGCAAAAATGCCAAGGGGCATGCGAATCGCACAACGCAGCCCCTATTGGAAAGCAGTACAATTCGGCAGCATTACACCAATTCGTGCATGAGATCACGGTTGCGTGCATACAATTCGTCAAAGATATGACGGCGCGACGCATATAACTCGTGGGCAGCCATATCGGGCACGATTGTTTGCGCAACGCCAAGGACTTGGGCGAGCTCATCCCATGATGCATAGGCGCCACCTGCGAGAGCTGCCATGATGGCATCGCCGAAGCATGCGCCCACCGTAACCTTGGCAACCGAGACCTCGCGCCCGCATACGTCGGCGATAGCTTGCATCCAAACTGGATTCTTGGTTCCACCTCCGACAAGCATAATGCGCCCAATTGGCAGTCCATGCTCTCGCTCGATAATGTCGACATGGGATGCAACGGTATACGCGACTCCTTCCAAGGCGGCACGAACCATATGGGCTCGCGTATGCCTTCCGGTCAGGCCAAAGAAGACGCCACGCGCCTCGGGATCGTTGAGCGGAGTACGCTCCCCCGCAAAGTACGGCAGACACAGGAGCCCATCGGCACCCGGCGCCACATCGGCGGCATCATGCGCCATAACCGAATATGCATCGGGGCCACCGTGGCCCTCGGCCTCCACGGCGTCGCGATACAGCTCTTGGCGCAGCCACGATGTGAGCGCACCCGCTGTATTGGTCCCCGCGCAGATCCCGTAAGTTCCGGGAATGATAAACGTCCCTGGCCACAGGCGGGCATCATCGATCATATGATCAGCTAGGTAGATGAAATACGCCGTACTCCCCAACTGAACCATCATATCGCCGGGACGGAATACACCCGTCGAAATGGCCTCGGCACCAGAGTCGCCCGTTCCCACTAAGACAGGTGTCCCTGCCGCGAGCCCCGTCGCCTCAGCCGCACGCCGCGTAATCACCCCGGCAATATCGGTAGCCGCCATTACCTCCGCCATCTGGTCAGGCCGGCAGAAACGAGCACATTCACGAGCATCAACCTTCCAGGTGTAGCGGTCGTATAGGGGAAGAAAATCCTCCGCCAAATAACGGTCCACCGTAAAACGCCCCGTCAACTTTGCGCACAGAAACGATGACGCCGTCAGGAACTTCGCGGCACGTTCGTGCACCTCGGGCATATTCTCCTTAAACCACAAGATCTTGGGAGCAATATCTGACGAACAGGGATCGTGCCCGAAAAGCTCGCGTGCGCGATCTGACCCATATTCGGAAAGGAGCTCGTCAATCTGCGGCTTCGAACGTGCATCGACTCCATACAAAATCGCGGGCGCCAGCGCGTTGCACTCGGTATCGACCGGCACACAGTCGCAACCCAATGCGGAAAGGCCCACGCATCCGATCTGTGCCGCGTTAACCCCCGGTCGCGCCACCAGCTCGCGCGACAAGCGGCAAAAATCGCCCCACCAAACTGCCTCCGCATCATGCTGGTACCATCCATCACGCGGGTTGTCCGTCTCGTGTCCACAAGAGGCTTGGCAAACGATGTTGCATCGATCATCGATTAAAACGCCTTTAGAGGCGCTTGTCCCAATATCAATACCCAGATAGAACGCCATGAGCGCCTACTCTCCTCGCGCCGTACGAGCGGCAGCCATAAAACGAACCACCCGCTCAACATCAACCGGGGCATCCAGCTTTCCGTCGCGCTTTAAGCACGTGCCGACAAACGCGCCATCGTAGTGAGCAAATACGTCAGCCACGGTATTTTCGCGACAACCGGTGCCACATACCACAGGCACTTCGCCAACACGCTCGCGGACCTCATCGGCAAGCTCGCCCGAAGCGCCACGACCGGCAGCCGAACCGCCGATGACCATCGCATCCGGCAGGCAATTAAAGAGAAGTGAATCGGCAATGTCCGCAGTCGTGCGGTCGTTGAGATAAACCTCCCCCTCGCTCGTGATGAAGTGAAAAAGCTTGAGATCGTCCAGGCGCAGCGCCGCCTTGCGACGCATGGTGTGAGCGAAATCTCGGTTAATCAGCCCAAGATCACCGGCCCAGGCACCGCAAAAATTGCAGCGCGTGAACTGCGCGTCGACGGCAGCGCACAGCTCGATTGTGGCATCACCATCGTAAATAGCCTCAGCTCCCCAAGGAGTCGACAGATCATGGGATAGAGCCCCGATAACATAGCCCATCGATGCAAGGGTTGAGGAAGAAACGTGCTGCTCATAGGGCATCGAGAGCTCATTGGTAATCAAAATGCCATCGACACCGCCCTGCTGCAACGCCTCGAGATCGCGCTTGGCGGCTTCCACGACCTGCGACACGCTTCCGCCCGGGTAATACAGTGGATCGCCCGGCAGAGGACGCAGGTGCAGCATTCCGATAACCGGCTTTTCGGTCTTGAACATCGAGGTTAGAAACGACATAACGTGCTCCTTCATAGGGTTATTGCAGGGACGTTACTCCCCCAGCACCTCGACGTACACTTTTCGCTTCTGCGGACCGTCAAACTCCGCAAGATAGATGTTCTGGGCACCTCCGCACACGATGTGGCCATCTTGGACGGGAAAGAAGCAGCTGTTTCCACAAATCATGCTCTTGATATGCCCACAGGAGTTGTTGCCGGTGGCTCCATAGCTCGGCAGGAAGTGCGCATGCGCGTAGGGGGCATCGAGTGGGGCAATGCGATCAAGCGTCTCCATAAGATCCGTCTCCACGCAGGGCAGCCCCTCGTTTACCACGATCCCGCAGGTCGTATGCGACAGAATAATCGCCGCCAAGCCATTGGTCACCGAGCTGCGTTCGATGGCAGCGTGCACGTCCTCGGTAATATCGATGAACTGGTCCGGAGCAGTCGATAGATAGCTCAATGTCTCGAGCGTCACCATGTTCACTCATCCCCTTCAAGAAAACGCAGGGCATTACCCCAGTAGAGCCTTTCTCGCGCATCGTCGCGCATGGGCACGGTATCGAGCGCCCGCTTGAGTTTGAATGCACGGAAGCGCGGCGTATTACTGGCGAACATCACTTGGTGCGATAGCGCGCGCTCATACCACAGCGGCCCCATATCGACCGTGAAAAGACGCTGCATCATCTCCTCGGGCGAATCAATGTAAGTGATAGAGGTGTCCGCGTAGCAGTTGGGATACTTGAGCAGCATCGCCACGGTCTCGCGCACCCAGGGCCAGCCAAAGTGGGTCAAACTAAAGCGCACATTTGGATGCGTTGCGATTGCGTGCTCAAATGCAAGCGGGTTACTGCGCGAGAGCTCTGCGCCAGGCTCCCAAGACATACCGGCATGGAAAACCACAGGCTTGTTATAGCGCTCGCACAGCTCGTAAAGCGGCTCGGCCACAGCATCATCGGGGGCAAAACCCTGCTTTGCCGGATGCAGGCAAAGCCCCTTTGCCCCCAACTCGGTAAAGGCGCGCTCCAATTCGTCTGCGGCACCGCTCACCTGCGGGTCTACGCTTGCAAATCCCCACAGACGATCGGGATGCGCGGCAACCAGCATGGCAATCTGGTCATTGGTGCCAAAGTGCCCTCCGCATGCCGTGGTTACATCGAGCGGCATGAGCACGCTCTTCTGCACGTCGCAGACGTCCATCTCAACTTGAAGCTCATCCCAATCCATGGGGCCCATATGCCCCATACCAAATTCTCGTGACCAAAAACCGAATCCATCAGGCTCATCACCCGGCGTACAGATCTCGCCGTAGAGCATGGGGTGAACCAACATGTCGATAACCATTTCGTACTCCTTTCCAGGCATTTGACCCTAGTACGGCTCAAACGAACCAATCACTCGGGACGATAGCCCAGCGCCCGCTTTCATACACGCCGGAATATCAAGGCCATCGATTACGCCCTTGGTAAACCCGGCAATATACGAGTCGCCGGCACCCACGGTGTTAACGACCTTCTCCGCCGGTACGATCCCGCACTCATAGAAGCGCTCACCGTCATAGGCAATGCTTCCCTTCTCGCCAAGCGTGGCAACCGCAACGCGCGGTCCCAATTCCTGCACGTGGCGTACCCAGTCTCGTAGCTCCGGAGTGTCCTCTTCAAACGACATAAATGCGTAGTCAACGT
>CABUGR010000081.1 GCA_902491135.1 uncultured Collinsella sp.
GCTTGCGCCACGCTCGATAGCCTGGGAAGGCGTCGCCACGCGGGACTGGTCACCAAGGGCGGCACCCACCGGACGCACACCCGGAGTCACGATCAGGGCATCAGGGCCCAGCAGCTCACGCATGTCGTGAGCCTCCATCGGCGAGCACACGATGCCATCGATGCCGTTGGCCTGAGCGAGCTTTGCCAGGCGGGCGGCCTCCTCGGCCACGGGCGACTCGACGCCGATCTCGGCCAGCGAATCCTGGTTCATGCTCGTGAGCACGGTGATGGCAACGAGCTTGGCGCGGTCCTCGCGCGCCTCCTCGGCACCCTCGCGGCAGGCAGCGAGCATAGCGCCCGAGCCCAGACCGTGGACCGAAAGCAGGTCGGCACCGGCAAGCGAGGCCGAGCGGGCGGCACCGCGAACCTGATGCGGAATGTCATGAAACTTAAGGTCAAGGAAAACCTTAAAGCCCAGGTCCTTAAAGGTCTTGACGATCTGGGGACCCTCGGCGTAATAGAGCGTCATGCCGACCTTGAGCCAAGCGGCATGGCCCGAAAGCTCATGGGCGAGCTCGAGCGCACGCTCACGGTCGCAGTCGAGGGCGACGATTACGCGGTCGCGGGCATCGGTCTCTAGCATTCGAAAGCACCTACCAGTTCGTTAATGTCCTTCACGCCCTGGGACTCGGCCCAGGCCTCGAGCTCATGCGCGATCTTGAGCGAAGCGCACGGATCGACGAAGTTGGCCATACCGACCGACACGCAGGTGGCGCCGGCCAGGATAAACTCAGCCGCATCCTCACCGGTCATGACACCGCCGACACCGTTGATGGGGATATCGACGGCCTGGGCAACCTCCCAGACCATGCGCACGGCGATGTGATGACACAGCGGGCCCGAAAGGCCGCCCTTGGGCTTTGCCACGCGGGACTTGCGGGTATGGACGTCGATGGCCATGCCCTGGATGGAGTTGATGACCGAAAGGCCGTCGGCGCCGGCAGCCTCGAGGGCCTTGGCGATCTCGGCGACGTTGACCGGCGCCATCTTCACGAACAGCGGCTTATCGGTCACCTTGCGGCAGGCAGCCATAACGGATGAGGCGCCCTCGGGCGTAGAGCCCATAGCGGCACCGCCGGCGGCGATATTAGGGCAGCTCACGTTGATCTCGTAGCCGGCAGCCCAGGGGCACAGCTCGACATACATCTCAAGTGCGCGGACAAACTCGTCAACGGAGTGGCCGGCAACCTGACAGATGACCTGGCAGCCGTCCTTGGAAAGCTGCTCGAGCCACGGACCGGACTCACGGGCAAAGGCGGCCACGCCGGGGTTCTGAAGACCCACGGAGTTAATCATGCCGCCGGGAATCTCGGCCATACGGGGCGCGGGATTGCCGGGCCAGGGCTCGGCAGCGCAGCCCTTGGTGGTGATGGCGCCCAACTGGGAAACATCAAAGAAGTTCTGGAACTGCCAGCCGTAGCCAAAGGTACCGGCTGCGGTGTTGATGGGGTTCTGCATCTTGACGCCGCCGAAATCGACGGCCATGTTCACGGTACCCACTAGAAGACCACCACCTTGGAAGCATCGAACACGGGGCCGCACATGCAAGCACCCTTCATACCGTCGACCGTCTCGACATTGCAGGTGTTGCAGGCGCCAAAGCCGCAGCTCATCATGCGCTCGAGCGACACCTCGCAGTACGCACCGGCCTCGGCGGCAGCGGCGGCGACCTTCTTCATCATGACGGCGGGACCGCAGCTGGCGACATAGTCGTAGCCGCCCTCGCCGAGCAGCTCGGCGGCAGGATCGGTGCAAAAACCATGCGTGCCCAGCGTGCCATCGTCGGTGCACACGTTAACCGTGGCGCCCAGCGCGCGGAACTCATCGACACCCACGGCCTTGGAAGCGTTGCCAAAGCCCAAGCACACGTCGACGGCAACACCCTGCTCGGCAAGCATGCCGGCGAGGCACAGCACGGGCGGAACACCGATGCCGCCAGCAACGAGCAGCGCCTTCCTGGTGCCCTCGGGCACAAGCCAGCCGCGGCCGCCAGGGCCCAACAGGTTGGACTTGGAGCCGGGGGCCATCTGCGACAGGCGACGGGTGTCGTCGCCCACGACGGCGTACCACAGCTCGACGGTACCGGCCTGGGCGTCGGCGCGATAGAAGCTCAGGGGCACGCGAAGCAGTGAGGACGCATCGCCGGGCACGGCAATGTTCACAAACTGACCGGGCTTGAGCGCACTTGCAAGCTTGGGGGCCGAGATGACGAGCGAGAAGATGCCGTCGGCGATCTCCTGGTTCGAGACGACCTCGAAGTCGTGCATGCGTGCAGTGGAAGGTGTGGGCATAGACGCTCCAATCCCCCATGCGGTTGCATGGTCAAAACGAACAGAAAGCGCGGCACCGCAAGGGCACCGCGCACAAAAGCGATAAGGCTATGCTAGCAGATGCAGCCGTCGGCGAGCGCCTGCTTACCGCCGACAAACACATCGGTGGCACGACCGGTAAGCGTGCGGCCGGCAAAACCGGAGTTCTCAGCACGCGACTCGTAACCGTCCTCGCCGACCGTCCAGGTGGCGGACGCGTCGAAGACGGTCAGGTCGGCAACGGAGCCCGCCTTGACCTGAACCTGGTCGAGGCCCAGGATCTCACGCGGCTTGATGGCCATGAGCTCGACCATGCGGCCCATGCTCATCTTGCCCGTGTTGACCAGCTCGGTGAGCACGAGCGACAGCGAGGTCTCGAGGCCGATCATGCCGAAGGGCGCAAGCTCGAACTCACGGGCCTTCTCCCACGGGGTGTGGGGAGCGTGGTCGGTGACGATAACGTCGACGGTGCCGTCGATGACGCCCTGACGGATAGCCTCCGCGTCCTCATCGGTACGCAGCGGCGGATTGACCTTGAGCGAGGTATTGTAGGTCTCGTCCAGGTCGTTCTCGGTCAGGAACATGTGGTGCGGGGTGGCCTCGCAGGTAACCTGAACGCCAGCGGCCTTACCGGCACGCACGATCTCTAGACCATGAGCGGTGGAGATGTGCTGAATGTGCAGCTTGGCACCGGTCAGCTTGGCGATCTCGATGTCGCGGGCGATCTGGAGCTCCTCGCCGGCAGCCGGCCAGCCCTCGAGAGCCAGACGGGTCGAGACCTTGCCCTCGTTAATCTGGCCGTGGCCGA
Organism: uncultured Collinsella sp.; assembly: GCA_902491135.1. Taxonomy (GTDB): domain Bacteria; phylum Actinomycetota; class Coriobacteriia; order Coriobacteriales; family Coriobacteriaceae; genus Collinsella. The sequence continues at coordinate 3,159 of CABUGR010000081.1, forward strand.
CCAGGTCCTCGTCCTGGCAGTGGCTCATAAAGACCTTGCCGAACATCTTGCCGTAGTCCATGCAGCGACGGAGCATGCCAGCGCCCTGCACGCCGCGACCGTCGTCGGTGAAGGCGACGGCGCCGTGGGCGACCATATCGCCCATCTCGGACATGGCCTCGCCCTTAAGACCGCGGGTCATGGCGCCCGACGGATAGACGCGGCAGTGACCGACCTCGGCAGCGCGGGACTTGACGAACTCCACGACGGTGCCGTTATCGGTGACGGGATCGGTGTTAGGCATGGCGCACACGCCGGTAAAGCCGCCCTTGGCAGCTGCGCGGGTGCCGCTCTCGATGTCCTCTTTGACCTCGTAGCCGGGCTCGCGAAGGTGAACGTGCATATCCACCAGGCCGGGGACGAGGTACTTGCCGGAAAGGTCGCGGACCTCGGCTCCCTCGACGGCGAGATTCTCGCCGACCTCGGCGATCTTGTCGCCGTCAATCAGGACGTCAACGACACCGTCAAGCTCGACAGACGGGTCGACGACGTGGGCATTCTTAAGAAGCAAGGCCATTATCGGCACCTCCAAGCAGCAGATACAGGATAGCCATACGCACGCAAATACCGGCGTAGACCTGCTCCAGGATGACGGAGCGTTGCGGGTGGTCGGCCATATAGGAGTCGAACTCGACGCCGCGGTTGATGGGGCCCGGGTGGCAGATGATCGCATCGGGCTTCATAAGCTTCTCGCGGTCCTTGGTCAGGCCGAAGAGCTTGTGGTACTCGCGAATGGTCGGGAACGGGGCACCCTCGAGGCGCTCCTGCTGCACGCGCAGCATGTAGACGACGTCCAGCTCGGGCAGGACGGAATCGAGGTCGCTCGTCACGTGGTCGCAGCCCAGGACCTCGGGCGCCGGCGGCAGCAGCGTGCCGGGGGCGACGGCGTAGGTCTCGCAGCCCATGATCTTAAGGGCGGGAATCAGCGAGCCGCAGACACGAGAGTGGGAGATGTCGCCGACGACGGCGACCTTCAGACCGTGGAAGTCACCCTTGTGCTGCCAAATGGTGTACAGGTCCAGCAGGGCCTGCGTGGGGTGGTTGTGCTTGCCGTCGCCGGCGCAGATAACGCTCGCGGGCGAGTTCTGCGTGACGATATAGGGCGCGCCGGCGTGCTTGTCGCGCACGACGATGCAGTCGATCTTGTAGGCGTTGAGGGTCTCGACGGTATCGACGAGGCTCTCGCCCTTGACCGTGGAGGTCGAGGAACCGCCAAAGTTGAGGCTGTCGGCCGAAAGGCGCTTCTCGGCGAGCTCGAAGGAGCTGCGGGTGCGCGTCGAGGGCTCGTTGAACATGTTGACGATGGTCTTGCCCTTGAGCGTGGGGACCTTCTTGATCGCACGCTCGTTGACCTCGGAGAACGCCTTGGCGGTCTCGAGGATGAGCTTGATATCCTCTTCGGAGTACTCGGTAATGTCGATCAGGTGCTTATGGTTGAACGCCACGGTACTACTCACCTCCCAGCGGCGCAGAACCCACGTGGGAGCCCGGCGCGACGTCGTTGATCTCGACGGCGGTACGGCCGTCGACTTCCTTCATATATAGGTGCACGTTCTCCTCGTGCGACGAGGGAACGTTCTTGCCGACAAAGTCCGGCGAGATGGGGAGCTCGCGGTGGCCGCGGTCAACGAGGACTGCAAGCTCAATGCGGCTCGGGCGGCCCAGATCCATAACGGCGTCCAGAGCGGCGCGAATGGTACGGCCCGTGTACAGGATGTCATCCACCAGCACGACGCGCTTGCCGTCGACGCTAAAGGGAATGTTGGTGGCGTGGATCGCGGGAGCGAAATTGGTCGCATAGTCATCGCGGTAGAAGCTGATGTCGAGGCTGCCGAGCGGAACTTCGACGCCCTCGATCTCCTTGATCTCCTCGGCGAGCTTCTTTGCCAGAAGGTCGCCGCGCGTGACGATGCCGACCAGAGCGAGGTCTTCACAGCCCTCGTTGCGCTCGAGAATCTCGTGCGCGATGCGGGTCATCGCTCGATTGACGGCGGTCTCGTCCATGATGACCGCCTTGGGGGAAGTCGTGCCCATCGATCTCCTTCCTCACATGTCTTGACTGCTGACACAGTCAAAAAAATAGATGCCCGACCGCTTAAAGCGGACCAGACACCCACAGGAAGGGCTGCTCTTTGGGCAGCTATGTAATTCCATGTGGGTATCTCGTACCCCTTTAATGGTCATGGGATAGTGTAGCCAACCTCGAGCTTAATTGCGAGCATAAATACAGAGCAATCCGTAAACGGAGCCCAAAGCTCAATAAACCTATATATTTGTGGGACGAGCTTGAAAACGCACGCACGAGCTGGCATAATCCCCTCTGCTGCACGCAAATCGGATCTACGTCCAGGGCCGTGGCGTGAGCACTATCGCCAAAAGAGGAATATCTCTGTGTAGATTGCGCACAGGGAGCGACTTCTGTGCTATAGTTCAGGCTTGTTTGTTAACGCGACATGTTCGTTTGTCGCCCAAGGAGGGTCAGTTATGTCCAAAGTTTGCGAAGTTTGCGGTAAGCACCCCGTTGCCGGTCGCTCCATCAGCCACTCTCACCGCGTCACCAACCGTAAGTTCCGCCCCAACATCCAGCGCGTTTACGTCGTCGTCGATGGTCACCGTCGCAAGATGAACGTTTGCTCCACCTGCCTCAAGTCCGGCAAGGTTGCGCGCTCCTAAATAAGGTCTTACCAACAAGTACCTCGGACTCTCCGGGTCAAAGAC
>CABUGR010000082.1 GCA_902491135.1 uncultured Collinsella sp.
GGCGACAAAGGTCTCGTTCTCCTTGCGACGTGCATCGATGTTTTTGGACAGGCCGCGCAGCACGCCAATTACGATGACGGCGATGGCGATCCAGCTGAGCCACTGGATGCGGGCTATCGATCCGATCATCGCGATGACGATGCCGGCAAAACCCATCACGATGGTGAGTTCATCGGCACCATTGCGACCCTTCATAAAGTCATTCATGCAAATTGCCTTTCATTCGATATGCCGCACGCCTTTATACCCGATTTAGAGCAAGGGGGACAGGTCAATCTGCACCAAGATGGTGCAAACATACCTGTCCCCAATGCCCCAATTATTTGGAGAGCTTGTCGACGACGCGTTCGATCTCGGCGAGCTTGGCTGCCTTGAGCTCCTCGTCGCCTGATTCGATGGCCGAGGCGACGCAGCCCTCGATGTGAGCTTTCAGCACATCGGCGTTGATGCGAGCGATGAGCGCCTGTGTGGCCATGAGCTGCGTGGAGATATCGACGCAATAACGATCCTCATCGACCATTCGCAAAATGCCGTCGATCTGACCGCGTGCCGTCTTGAGCATGCGGGTCACCGATTTGTGGTCTGCCATCATGGCGGGTCCTCGTTTCTGGTCGATCTTTCGGATGTCCCCGTCAGTTGCGGTGAAATACGGACTGTTTAAAGGCCTAGGGCGGCTCAACAGTCCGTATTTCACCGCAACTTCTGAGGATTGAGTAGGCGGTGTCTGCTACGCGGCGGTCACGGATAGGGCGTGGAATTTCTCGCCCGCGGCCTCGACGGCGGCGGCGAGCTGCTCGGCGGTCACGGTGTCGGCACACTCCACCTGGACGGTCTGGGTCTCGTGATCGGCGTCGGCGTCGGTCACGCCGGCAACGTTGAGCAGTGCCGTCTCGACAGTAGCGTCGCAGTGGCCGCACATAAGGCCGGAAGTCTTGATCGTGTAACGCATGGGTGTTCCTCTCTGTTGTGTCGGCTTTCCCAGGCACCCGACCTTGACCTTTAAGCCGTCGCTCGCGTACCAAAGTACGCGCCGCTCCTCTTTCAGGTCAATCTCGGGCACCTGGAAAACCCGTTCTAAATGAACGTAATAGTGATCCTATTTTGCCACTTTAGGCATAAAGGATTTTAAGCGCAGCGCATTGGACACGACGCATACGCTCGACAGGCTCATCGCTGCGGCGCCAAACATCGGCGAGAGCTGCCATCCGGTGAGCGGGAAAAATACGCCCGCCGCCAGCGGAATGCCGATGCCGTTGTAGAACAGCGCCCAGAACAGGTCTTGCTTGATGTTGCGAATCGTGGCGCGCGAAAGTTCGATGGCGCGGGCGACGTCCATGAGATCGCTGCGCATGAGCACCACATCTGCCCCCTCCTTGGCGATGTCGGCGCCGGTGCCGATGGCAAGGCCCACGTCGGCGCGCGCCAGGGCGGGGGAGTCGTTGATGCCGTCGCCCACCATGGCGACCTTGCCGCCCGCATCCTGCAGCTCGCGCACGTGGCGCTCCTTGTCGGCGGGGAGGACGTCGGCGATGACCTGCTCGCGGCTCAGCCCCACGCGGCGGGCGATGGCCTCGGCTGTCACACGGTTATCGCCGGTGAGCATGCGCACGTCGACGCCAAGCGAGCGCAGTGCGGCGATGGCTCCGGCGCTCGTCTCCTTGACCTCGTCAGCCACGGCAATGGTGCCGGCAAGCTCGCTGTTCTTGGCAAAGAACAGCGGCGTCTTGCCCTCGGCGGCAAATTGCTCGGCAAGGCCCGCGGGCACGGTAACGCCTAGCTCGTTCATCAGGCGCACGTTACCAGCGGCGATGGTGTTTTGCCCCTCGCGTGCCGTAACGCCTCGCCCGGGCACGGCGGCAAAGTCCTCTACCATGCGCGCGACGATCCCGCGTGTCTCGCACTCGGCCATAATCGCCTCGGCCAGCGGGTGCTCACTTGAGCGTTCCAGCGCAGCGGCCAGCTTGAGCAGCGCTTTTTTGCTCATGGCGGGCGAGCCGTCGGCGCGCGTGGCTACCACGATATCGGTCACGGCAGGCTTGCCGCGAGTGACCGTTCCCGTCTTATCGAGCACCACGGTGCCCACGCTGCGCAGATTCTCCAGCGCCTCGGCGCTCTTGAACAGAATGCCCATCTCGGCGCCCTTGCCGGTGCCGACCATAATGGCGACGGGCGTGGCCAGACCCAATGCGCACGGACAGCTGATCACCAGCACGGCCACGGCGGAGGTGAGCGCCTCGTTTATGCTGCCGGTCAGTGCCATCCACACCGCAAAGGTCACAGCCGAGATCACGAACACCACGGGCACGAACACGCCGGCGACTTTGTCGGCCATGCGGGCGATGGGCGCCTTGGTGGCGTTGGCGTCCTCGACGAGCTGGATAATCTTGGCGAGTGACGTGTCGGCGCCCACGCGTGTGGCACGGAAGGTAAACGAGCCCGTGCGGTTGACCGTGGCCGCGTTGACAGTGTCGCCGGCGGTCTTCTCCACGGGAATGGATTCGCCGGTCAGTGCACTTTCGTCCACGGCCGAGCTGCCCTTGAGCACCACGCCGTCGACAGGGATGGACTCGCCGGGGCGCACGCGCAGGACTTGGCCGGGAAGGATGGCGTCGACATCGACGGTGGCCTCGGTACCGTCCTCTGCCACGACGGTCGCGGTCTTGGGCGCCAGGTCGATCAGTGCCTCGATGGCGCCGCCGGTTTTTGACTTGCTGCGCGTCTCGAGGTATTTGCCCACGGTAACGAGCGACAGGATCGTACCTGCGCTCTCAAAATACAGATTGTCCATGCTCGTCATCATGGCCTTGTGGACCTGACCTGCGGCTAGCTGGTCGGCCATGATGAACATGGCGTAGAGCGACCAGGCGATGGAGGCGGTGGCGCCCACGGCAATAAGGGCGTCCATGGTAGGCGCGCCGTGCGCGAGTGATTTAAACCCGTTGATAAAGTACGCGTCGTTGACGTAGACGATGGGAATGAGCAGGACGAGCTCGGTGAGCGCGAGCGTCATGCTGTGGGTGTGGTCGATGAAGACGCCGGGCAGTGGCCAGCCGAGCATGTGCCCCATGCCTATGTAGAACAGTGGGATGAGGAATACGATCGAGACGATGAGGCGGGTGCGCATGGCAGAGGCGGCGGCCTCCAACTTTTTGGTCGGTGACTCCATATGGGCGGCGCCGGACCTGGCTTGCGCACTTCCGCTTTGGATAGCGTCGGTGCCCGTGCTGATGGGTGAGGCCGAGTAGCCCGCGCGGTCGACAGCGGTGCAGATGTCGTCGGGGGAGACCTGCGCAGGGTCGTAGTCCACCAGCATAGAGCCGGCGAGCAGATTGACCGCGACGCTTTGGACGCCGTCGAGTTTGCTCACGGCGCGATCCACATGCGCCTGGCAGGCGGCGCATGTCATGCCGCCCACGTCGAACTTATCTTGAGCCATGGCTTCTCCTTTCTGTGACGTAGTGTCGGAAATGTTAACCTGCCGATACTATACACCCATACCCCCTGGGGGTGTCCAGTACAGAAAGAAATGTATGACATTTCGCTACAGATGAGGGTGGCTGCCGGGTTGGTGCACCATCCCCGCCCTTCGTCTCAATCTGTAACATCTAGCCCAGTTTTTGCCGAGCTGCTGTTACAGAATGAGACAAACTCTCCGGCGGCAAATCAATATCTCGATCTGTAACATCTAGCGGGGAAAATGACCTCTAACTGTTACAGATTGAGATTTTGTTTTGAGAGGTTTGAGTTTGTCTCCATCTGTAACAGTTAGACCGGTTTTTGGATTCCAGATGTTACAGATCGAGACGAACCTTCAGCAATAAACTCAATGTCTCAATCTGTAACATCTGGCGGGAAATATGACCCCTTACTGTTACAGATCGAGACAGACCGTCCGCGGCCAACTCAAATGTCTTGATCTGTAACATCTAGAGAGGTTTTTGACCCCTTACTGTTACAGATTGAGATGTTGTCTCGCGGGATTGGGGTTTGTCTCGTTCTGTAGCATCTAGACCTGTATCTGCCGAGCTAGTGTTACAAATCGAGACAATTGCCGGGGAGGGGTCCCGTCACGGCAAGATGCCCGCTCCCTAGATACAGAACCCGGGGATCACACAGGTTCGTTTGTTTGGCTTGTCCGCGGGGGTGGCGTACATAAAGACGTCGCCGTCGTGGCCCACACGGTTTATGTAGAGCGTGCCTTCGGTCTCCGATGTGTCAGGACTCGCTGTTCGTTCCCACCAGCAGGTGTCCTTGCCCTTCCACTGGCGGGCCATCGTCTCGTTCGTGGAATACGGGCTCACCTTGAGCTCGCGGAACAGCTGGTACTCCTTGCCTTCGCCGTTGTAGATGTCTGCCAGGTAGTGATAGTCCTTGGCAAACGAATCGGGCGGTTGCGTACCGCACAGCTCGACCATGGCGGGCAGCCAAAGGGTTGCGGGCAACTCGCTCAGACATGATGCGCTGTTGGCGGCGCCAGCGTTATTCGAGACCTTTTTGACAGATTTGATGAGTGCGCGCAACTCGTTGGGCAGCAGCTTAAGGCCGTCGCCGTTGAGCCATTCCCGCAGCTCGCAATCTGCCCAGCCGGCGCTCGGCGGTTCAGCCGCAGCGTTGCGCTCGGCAATACCCGCATCGAACATAAACGTCAGTCCGGCCTTGCCCGTCCCGTCCAGGAGTTCATCGTGGCGGATGCCCACAAGCTGCGCGCCAACCTGCAGCCCGTTGGTGAGCGTGACACGCTTGGTACACGGATAGGGGATATGCCCATCGACGTTGAGCAGGTGATAGCGCTTGGCAATCTCGCGTGCCTCGCTACGGGTCTCGGCGGCCTTAATCTTAAGCGAAATCTCCTGCAGCTGATCCCAGGTGTAGTCGTCAAGCGAACTGCGGATGCCGTCCAAGTAGTCGGGGATGCCAAAGCCATGGGTCGCCGCCCCAATGACGCTGAGCCCCGCAACGGCTGCAACGACGCCACCGATAATAAACCGGCGGCGGGTCATGGCATCGTGCCGGGCCTGCTCCAGGATCTCTCTCGCGCGCTCGCCGGCGACGTCGACCTTAAGGTGCGTACCGGAGTCGATGTCGATTGCGGCGTCACTGCCCGCGTCCTCGCGGCCCTCGGATTCGGCATCGGTGAGGTATGCCGAGAGCACCTCGAGCATCTGCTGCTCGGTGGGACGATCGCACTGCTCGACTGAGAGAGCCTTCATGATGATCTGGACGAGCGCTTCATCGCCCTCGCAGCGCGGCTCGAGCGGTGCCGGCTTGGTCTTGGTCTTTACGAGATAGAACGAGCCGGTTGCAGCGGCGTCCGTCGACTCAAAGTCAAACGGTTTGCGACCGCTGTAGAGCTGGTACAGAATGCTCGAAAGCGCGTAGACATCGATTGCCGGCGAACGGCGAAGGGCCGCGATACCTTCGATATCCTGCGTGAGCATCTCGGGCGCGGCGTATGCGGGCGTGGCAAAACGCCAGATGTCGGCGCGCCGGGTGATCGTGTCGTCGCCGAGGGCTATGGTCGCGGAGCCCATGTCGATGAGGCAGGGGTCAAAGGAGCAATCGTCGATCTGCTGCTCGAGCGTTCGGCTGGTGGTGCGGAACATGATATTGGCAGGCGACAGGTCGCGATGGACGACCGGATTCACGAGGCCTTGGGTCATCAGGAGCGCGCGAAGCACGGCGTTTCCGACGGCGGCGACCATCTGGGTGGTCAGCCCGCCCGAGGCGTCGTGCGGAAGCAGGGGCAGCGCCTGCTTGAGCGAGATGCCCTCGACCCACTCCATGAGGATGAGCGGGTCATCCTCGCACGATCCGTAGCCATAGACGCGCGGAAATCCGCGCAGGTGCGAGACGGTACACAGATGACGGTACTCCTCGAACAGCGCGGCAGTGTTGGCCAGGTGCGCTGCC
>CABUGR010000083.1 GCA_902491135.1 uncultured Collinsella sp.
CTTGCCTCGGCCTCCATGGGGCTTATTGTGCCCAGTGTGATTGCTCATGTCGACAAGGGCCGTTTTGCGCGTATTTGCGGCATCGTGCGCCTTTCCCTGACTGCTCTATTTTTGATTCCCTTTACTCCGGTCTATTTGCTGCCCGTGTTCTATGTGTTGCAGACGGTCGCCTACTCGTTATTTGCTCCAATTAAATACTCAATTTTTCAAAATGCTGTCGATTCATCGATGCGCTGTTCACTGATTTCGGTTCAAAGCCAGATGGTGGCGGTGGGTGCTGTTCTTTTCTATCTGCTCAACTCTGTGCTGAGTAGCGTTGCGGGCATTCGAGTCGTATTGCTTGTTGCGCTCGGGATTTCTTCCCTGGTGTATATCCCCGCGCTATTTCGTCTTACAAGTCAAAGGCCATGAGTATTTAGGCACCGATAACTTATATATCAACGCAATAAACCCGAGCGCGAGGGCGTTTGGGTTTATTATTGAAGCGTATGTAACCTGGCGGTGCCACACCGCCTGTTAGTAGGGAGACACATGAACGTTCTGGTCGTCAACGCAGGATCTTCGACCCTTAAGTATCAGGTCATCGATACCAAGTCCCACAAGGTGTCCGCAAAGGGCTCCTGCGAGCGCGTCTGCTTTACCGGCGGTACCTTCACCCACGCTGCCAACGGTTCCAAGAAGGTGACCGAGAACATCGAGTTCCCCGACCACAAGGTCGCCATCGAGGTCGTTCTGAAGGACCTCGAGGCCAACGGCGTCAAGATCGAGGGCATTGGTCACCGTATCGTTCAGGGTGGCTGGTACTTCGGCGATTCCTCCCTCGTCGACGAGGACGTCCTCGCCAAGATCCGCGAGGTCGCTCCGCTGGCGCCGCTGCACAACAACCCCGAGGCCAACGTTATCGAGTACTGCCTGGAGCAGTATCCCGACCTGCCCAACGTCACGGTCTACGACACCGCTTTCCACTTCAACATGCCCGAGGTCGCCAAGACTTACGCCCTGCCCAAGGACGTCTGCGACAAGCTGCACATCCGTAAGTACGGCGCCCACGGCACCAGCTACCGTTACATCTCCAAGAAGGTCGCCGAGATGACCAACGGCGAGGCTCGCAAGGTCGTCGTGTGCCATATCGGCTCCGGCGCTTCCCTGTGCGCCATCGAGGACGGCAAGTGCATGGACACCACCATGGGCCTCACCCCGCTCGACGGCGTCATGATGGGCACCCGCTGCGGCTCCATCGACCCGGCTACCGTGTGCTACCTGCAGCGCGAGGGTGGCTACACCTTCGACGAGGTCGACGAGATGATGAACAAGAAGTCCGGCCTTTTGGCTGTGACCGGCGGCAAGACCAACGACTGCCGCAACGTCGAGGAGCTCGCCGCCGCTGGTGACCCCGATGCTCAGCTCGCCTTCGACATGTTTGTCTACAAGATTGCCGCCAAGGTTGCCGAGATGGCTACTTCTATGTGCGGTATGGACACCCTGGTCTTTACTGCCGGCATCGGCGAGCACGCTCCGGCTGTCCGCGCTGGCGTGGCCGACCGTCTGGCCTTTATGGGCGTCAAGATGGACCATGCCCGCAACGCCCTGCGCGGCGACGGCGCTTGGTGCCTGTCCGCCAAGGATTCCAAGGTCAAGATCTTCGTCATCCCCACGGATGAAGAGTTCATGATCGCCTCCGACGTCGAGCGCATCGTCAGCGGCAAGTAATTGCAAGAGGGGAGGGGCTGGACGACCGAGTGCCGTTCGGCCCTTCTTTTGTGCTCGTTGGGCGATATGCCTGATAGCTATTTATTAAGTTATGATAACTTCTTATTAACATGCGGCCGCCTTAAGGGGTCTGCGTCGACCGTATTGCACTGCAAAGGAGTCTCATGAACGTACTTGTTGTCAACGCCGGCAGCTCAAGCCTCAAATATCAGCTTTTGGATACCGATACCCGCGAGGTTTTCGCCAAGGGCAACTGCGAGCGTATCGGATCGGACATGGGCATCTTTGGCCACTCCGAGAACGGTGGCGCTAAGCAGACCGAGGAGGTCCCTTTCCCCGATCATCGCTCTGCTATCGCTCGCGTGCTCGAGGAGCTCGAGAAGACCGACTTTACGATTGATGGCATTGGGCATCGTATCGTTCAGGGCGGCTGGCACTTCGATGATTCCGCGGTTGTCGACGACGAGGTTATGGCCAAGATTCTTGAGGTGGCACCGCTTGCTCCGCTGCACAACTACGGCGAGGCCGCAGCGATTGAGTATTGCCGTGAGAAGTATCCGGAGCTGCCCAACGTGGCGGTCTTCGACACCTCGTTCCACATGACCATGCCCGAGGTCGCCTACACCTACGCGCTGCCCAAGGACGTGTGCGACAAGTACCACGTGCGCAAGTACGGCGCACACGGTACGAGCCACCGCTACGAGTGGATGATGGCCAAGGAGATCCTGGGCTCGCGCTGCCACCGTCTGCTTTCGTGCCATCTGGGCAACGGCGCTTCGCTCGCCGCCATCGAGGACGGCGTGTGCCGCGATACCACGATGGGCCTCACGCCGCTCGACGGCCTGATGATGGGTACCCGTTGCGGCTCCATCGACCCGGCTACCGTGTGCTACCTGCAGCGCGAGGGCGGCTACAGCTATCAGGAAGTCGATGACATGATGAACAAGCAGTCTGGTCTGCTTGCCATCTCGGGCATCTCCAACGACGCCCGCGACATCCGCACGCGCGCCTCCGAGGGCGACGAGCGCTGCCTGCTCGCCTTCGATATGTTCGCCTATAAGGCCATGCAGCAGGCCGGTTCCATGATCGCTTCCATGGCGGGCGTGGACACCATTACCTTTACCGCCGGCATCGGCGAGAACGACTGGTCGATCCGCAAGGCCTTCTGCGACTGCTTTGAGTGGCTGGGCGTACGCGTCGACAACAACAAGAACCGCGAGGCCGTGGGCAACGGCCCGCAGGTCATCAGTGCCGCCGGTTCCGCCGTCACGGTCATGGTCATCCCCACCGACGAGGAATACATGATCGCCCACGACGTCGAGCGCCTGACCAAGAACAACTAACGCGCGCATTTGCAAGTAAACGAAAGGCCTCCAGAGCAACAGCTCCGGAGGCCTTTTTACTAGCAGGTGGACGGCGGAAACCCCATCCCATTTCGAGCGCAAATACTGGGACACGCTTTCCGGTTGAGGCACGTTGCGGAAAGTGCGACCCACAATAAAGCAAAATTCCGTCCCAAAGTTTCCCAAACAGGCCCCAAGCGGAAGCCACATCCCACAATCCGACTCCAAACTGGGATGTAGTTTCCGGCACAACAACCGCCGAAGCCCACCGGCCTTTCAATCTCCAAAGTGATCATCATCAGCAACGCCTGCGCTCCCAGCAACGGCACCCATCCATTCAGATTTTCAGCTCCAGCTCGTAGCCAAGCCGCCGTCCACCCCGGATTCCCTGATTGCTACGTGGCGGCAGGGACCCTACAGGGTAAAGCTCTGAAAATATTCCGCAGGACGCATGAAACCCCCGCCGCACGAAGTGCGCAGCGGGAGTTTCATGCATGTCCGAGGACGTTTTCAGAGCTTTACCCTGTAGGGCCCCGAGGGGATATGTCAGCTACTCAGCCATCTGAGCCTGGACGGCGGTGATGGCCACGACACCCACGATGTCGTCGGCAGAGCAGCCGCGCGACAGGTCGTTGACCGGCTTGGCGATGCCCTGCAGGATGGGGCCGTAGGCGTCGGCGCCGGCGAAGCGCTGGACCAGCTTGTAGCCGATGTTGCCTGCCTCGAGGTCGGGGAACACGAGCACGTTGGCCTTACCAGCGACGGAGGAGCCGGGAGCCTTGAGCTGGGCGACGGTGGGGACAATAGCGGCATCGAGCTGCAGGTCGCCGTCGATGGCGAGCTCGGGAGCCTTCTCCTTGCAGAACTTCACAGCCTCCTGGACCTTCTTGGCGACCTCGCCGCCAGCGGAGCCCATGGTGGAATAGGAGAGCATGGCCACGTGCGGCTCAACGTTGCCCATGAAGGTGGACCAGGAGTGAGCGGAGGCGATGGCGATCTCGGAGAGCTCGTCGGAGGACGGGTTGATGTTGAGGCCGCAGTCGGCGAAGATCAGCGTGCCGTCAGTGCCGAACTGCGGGGTGTCGGTGCACATCACGAAGAAGGCCGAGACCAGCTTGGTGCCCGGGGCGGTCTTGAGGATCTGAAGCGCGGGGCGCAGGGTGTCGGCGGTGGAGTGGCAGGCGCCGGAGACCAGGCCGTCGGCATCGCCCATCTTGACCATCATGGTGCCAAAGTAGGTGGCGTCCATCACCTGGGCGCGAGCCTGCTCGATGGTAACGCCCTTCTTGGCGCGGAGCTCGGCAAACTTCTGCGCGTACTCCTCGTGCTTCTCGGCATTGCGCGGGTCGATGACGGTAGCGCCGGGAACGTTGATCTCGTCGGGGTTGCCCAGGATGACGATCTTTGCCAGGCCCTCCTCGATGATTTTGGTGGCCGCGACGATAGTGCGCGGATCCTCGCCCTCGGGCAGGACGATCGTCTTAAGGTCGGCCTTGGCGGCAGACTTCATACGGTTTAGGAAATCGCTCATGTTACTCCTTACAAGCGTTTCGCTAAGCTCCAGGCACCCGGCTGTTCACGAATAAACCCGCTGCTAGCGGGTTTACCTTTCAATTATGTACGCCGCGGTGCTTGAGCTTTCCTTGTGTGGCAAGCTCATTATAGGACGCATTAGCGCTATAATCGCTCTGATAAATATGTCTCGAAGAATGTTCGAGAAAAGCCCAGCTAACGAGCCCGTGGCTTTTGACAAGGAGTATCGATGCAGATTACCTCAGGCCTGCCTGAAGGCTTTAACGCCGGCGCGTACGACATGATTGTCGTCGGTGCTGGATATGCCGGTGCCGTTTGCGCCCGCCGTCTTGCCGAGACCATCGGCTATCGTGTTGCCGTTTTGGAGCGCCGTAGCCACATTGCGGGCAATGCCTATGACTGCACTGACGAGGCCGGAATCCTGATCCACGAGTACGGTCCGCATATCTATCACACTTTTAACGAGCGCGTGCACAATTTCCTGTCGCGCTTTACCAAGTGGACGGATTATCAGCACAAGGTGCTCGCCAACATCAACGGTACCCTTATGCCCGTGCCCTTCAACCATGCGAGTCTCAAGCTCGCCTTTGGTGACGAGCGCGGCGAGGAGCTGTATCAGAAGCTCGTGGAGACCTTTGGCAAGGATGTCAAGGTGCCCATTATGGAGCTGCGTAAGAAGAACGACCCGGATCTTGCCGAGGTCGCCGATTACGTCTACGAGAACGTCTTTTTGCATTACACCATGAAGCAGTGGGGCCAGACGCCCGATCAGATCGATCCCTCGATCACCGGCCGCGTTCCCGTCTTTGTGGGCGATGATGACCGCTACTTCCCGCAAGCTCCCTTCCAGGGCATGCCGCAGGAGGGCTACACGGCGCTCTTTGAGCACATGCTCGACCACGACCTCATCGACGTGTTCTGCGACGTGGACGCCCGTGACCTCTTTGAAATCGACGAGACTACCGTCAAGATCGACGGCAAGGTCTATGGTGGCGAGATCGTCTACACCGGTCCGCTCGATGAGCTGTTCAATCTCGATCTGGGCGCGCTACCGTACCGCACGCTCGACATGAAGTTCGAGACGCTCGATATGGACCAGTTCCAGCCCGTGGGCACCGTCAACTACACCACGAGCGAGGACTACACGCGCATTACCGAGTTCAAGAACATGACCGGTCAGGTTTTGCCCGGCAAGACCACCATCATGAAGGAGTACTCCAAGGCCTATACGCCTGGCTCGGGCGAGACGCCGTACTACGCTATCCTGGAGCCCGAGAACCGTGAG
>CABUGR010000084.1 GCA_902491135.1 uncultured Collinsella sp.
ACCACGGCGGGCAAGAATGCTTTTTTGACGGGCACGTATTGCATCGTTGTGCCGTTCGCGAGCTATTTTCTGAGCGGCGAAAAACTCACCCGCTATAACCTGGGCGCGGCGCTGCTGTGCTTGGCGGGCATTGGCTTGGTGGCGCTCGATAGCGTCGAGTTCAACATCGGTGATGTCATTACGCTGGCGGGTGCGGTCTTTTTCGCCATCCAGATGGCGGTGACTGCCAAGTACGGTCGCAAAATGGACATCAACGTCATCACGTTTTGGATGTTTGTGGGCAACGGCGTGCTGAGCCTGGCAACGTCGCTGCTATTCGAGACCCAAGCGCCTCTGTCCGTGTGGACGCCGAGCTTTATCAGCGCGATGGCGTTTCTATCGGTGGGCTGTACGTGTGTGGCTCTGCTCATCCAAAACGTCGGCCTGGCGCATGTCCCGGCCTCAGCGGGCTCGCTGCTCCTTTCGATGGAGTCGCCTTCGGGTGTGCTGTTCTCGGTGCTGCTGATGGGGGAGGCGCTCACCTCGCGCCTGCTCGCCGGCTTCGCGCTCATCTTTCTTTCGATTATCTTGAGCGAGACGCATTTCGATTTTTTGCGTCGAAAGCCGCGTCCGCAATTGTAAACAATTTGTTGCGCCGCCTCCCGGGGCGGCATTTTTTATGCGTCGCCCTTAAAGTAGTACCTTGCACTTTATGCTATCAAAGTGCTTGCTGCAAAAACGTTACTGGAGGGCATCTATGGCACCAGCACTGTCCGATCTTCAACCGCAATCAGCGCCCAAGGCCACCGCGGCGGCGCAGACCGCTATCGGTGACGGTCTTGTTGCAGAAGCTCAGGCTTTTGCAGACGAGCTCGCTGCGTGGCGACACGATTTACATCAGATGCCCGAGCTGGGTAATAGCCTCCCGCAGACCTCTACGTATATCCAAGCGCGCCTGACCGAGATGGACATCCCATTTGCTACGCTCGTCGATGGTTCCTGCGTTGTGGGCCTTGTCGGCGCCGGTGCCGCCGCGGCCCAAGGCAATGGCATCTGCACGAATGAGCAGGCCGGTACGGTCATCATGCTGCGTGGCGACATGGACGCCCTGCCCGTTGTCGAGGAATCCGGCGAGCCCTTTGCATCCACCAATGGCTGCATGCATGCTTGCGGTCACGATATGCACGCGACGGCCCTGCTTGGTGCGGCGCGCCTGCTCAAGGCCCGCGAGGCCGAGCTTGTGGAGGCCAACGCTACCGTCAAGTTGCTGTTCCAGCCGGGCGAGGAGACCTTTGAGGGAGCACGCGCTGCCATCGCCGACGGCTTGCTCGAGAACCCGCGCCCTCAGGCGGCCTTTGCCATGCATGTCAACAGCCAGTCGCCGCTTGGCCTGGTGCTCTACGGCAGCCCGGCGCTCTCGGGTGTGTACGGTTTCCGCATCACGCTCCAGGGCAAGGGCGGCCACGGTTCCAGCCCCGAGATCTGCATCGACCCCATCACGGCCGGCGTCCACGTGCACCTGGCGCTCCAGGAGCTTATCTCCCGCGAGGTGCCGGCGGCCAAGGAAGTCGCACTTACCGTTGGTAAGTTCGCCGGCGGCTTGGCGGCCAACGTCATCCCCGACACCTGCGTGCTCGAGGGAACGCTGCGCGGCTTTGATGTTGAGCTCATGGCTCACCTAAAGACCCGCATCGCGGAGGTCGTTAACGGCGTTGCTACGACCTATCGTACGCCGGCGACCATCGAGACGCTTTCGGATGTTCCGCCGCTTGTACTCGACAGCGATATGACTCAGGCGTCGCTTGGCTACGTGGGCGCAGTGCTGCCCAAGACGGCTTTCTTGCCGCTTTTCCATGCCATGGCGAGTGAGGACTTCGCGCTTATCTCGAGCAAGATCCCAAGTGCGTACTTTACCGTGGGCGCGGCCGTAACCGACACGGACGAACACTTTGCCCAGCATCATCCCAAGGCACGTTTTAGCGATGCCGAGCTTCCCCTTGGCGCCGCGGCTTATACCGCCGTCGCTTTGGGCTATATCGCCGACCACCGGTAGCACCCAACCTTGCCTTTCAAGCCTGCGGGCATGGCCATAAGGCCTATGCCCTTGTCTTTCAAGGCAATCTTGGGCACTACCGGCGCCCGGCGCAGGCTATTCGTTTTTTAAAAGGAGCGGTATGTCCCAGCAACGTAAGTTCTTCCCCGGCTGGCTCGTGGTGGCCTCCGGCTTTGTGATCATGGCCACGTGTTACACGATTTTCGTTAACTGCATGAGCCTGTTTCAGCCGCTCATCGTCAGCGACCTCGGGATTACGCTTACGCAGTACAACATCTCCAATGCCATCTCCACCGTGGTGAGCGTAATCGGCTCACTTGTCATTGGCCATGTTGCCGATAAAGTAAGCGGCCGCGTTTTTGGGTTCCCCTCACTGTAATCGCCACCTCTGCCGTTCTTGCCGGCATGAGCTTTGTCGGTGAGCTATGGCAGGTCTACGTGCTTTTCTGTTCGCCCCGTTCTGTCTGTGGCTGCCCTGGAAGCCGAATGGATGCTCGTACCATCATTCTGTTTCCAAGGCGGCCACGGGCCTACGAAATGATCCGTTTTCCTCCGTCCCCAAGGGGTCGCGTGATCCGAAGGGGACGGAGGAAAACGGATCACAAACAGCGGCGGAACGAGTCCCCATACCCTCGTTCGGTCAGACGCGCCGCCGCGTTTTGTTTTTGTGCCGTATAATGACCACTACCTATGACGCGATACAAAAGAAAGGTGTTTGCCCATGCAGGCACAGAAGGCGGAGGGAACCCGCGACCTTATCGGCGCCGAGATGCGCGCCTGGCAGAAGATGCAGCAGATTGCGGCCGGCGTGTTCGAGCCGTTTGGCTTTAAGCCCATCGAGACGCCCGCGATCGAGCAGGTGGACGTGTTTGTCCACGGCATCGGCCAGTCGACCGACGTCGTGCGCAAGGAGATGTTCCGCGTCTTTAGCGGCGCCAACCTGGAGCGCGTCTTTGCTGAGGGCACCGACACCAAGCTCAAGCCCAAGCAGCGCCTGGCGCTTCGTCCCGAGGGCACGGCCGGTGTGGTGCGCGCCGTCGTGGAGAACAACCTGGTGCCCCAGGGTTCCACGCCGTTTAAGGCTTATTATGCCGAGGCCATGTTCCGTGGCGAGCGTCCTCAGAAGGGTCGCCTGCGCCAGTTCCATCAGGTGGGTATCGAGTGGCTCGGCGCTCCCGATCCGGCTGCCGACGCCGAGTGCATCATCATGCTTATGGAGTTCTACAAGCGCCTGGGCTTTGATCTTTCCAAGCTTCGCCTGCTTATTAACTCGATGGGCGATGCGCAGTGCCGTCCGGCCTACCGCGAGCAGGTCAAGCAGTTTATCCTCGATCACGCCGACGAGATGTGCGACGAGTGCCGCGAGCGTGCCGAACTCAACCCGCTGCGTGCCTTCGACTGCAAGAACGACCACTGCCGCGAGATCATGGCCGACGCCCCGCTGATGGGCGACAACCTGTGCGATGAGTGCCGCGAGCACTACGAGCAAGTCAAGCGCTATCTGGATGCGGCGGGTATCGAGTATGTCGAGGACCCCACCTTGGTGCGTGGCCTGGACTACTACACCCGTACCGTCTTTGAGGTCGAGGCTCCCGGTGCCGGTGTCGGCTCCATCGGTGGCGGCGGCCGCTACGACGGCCTGGTCGAGCTCGAGGGTGGCAAGCCCACGGCAGGCGTCGGCTTCGCTGTCGGTTTTGAGCGCGCCCTGCTGGCCCTGCAAGCCTTTGGCAGCGACCTGGGTGCCGATGAGGCCCCGTGCGTCTACGTCGCCAATGCCGGCAAGGAGCTGCGCCAGAACGTCTTTACTATTACGCAGCAGCTTCGCGCCGCAGGGATTGTGACCGAGGCCGACTATCAGGGCCGTTCACTCAAGGCCCAGTTTAAGCAGGCCGATAAGGTAGGCGCCAAGCTCATTTTGGTCCTGGGCGGCGACGAGCTTGCCGCCGGCAAGGTCAAGGTGCGCGACATGGAGAGCCATGACGAGGTGCTGGTCGATTTGGCCAACGTTGTCGAGGCGGTTCGCGAGCGCCTGTAGCGTATGATTTTTGAGCTGCGGGTCCGCTAACACGTCCCGCTTGCGGCGAACGATTGTTACGGGGGTGTTTCGCTTTTATGCGGAATGCCCCCGTTTGTGTATGCCGCCCACCGAGAAATACGACCATTTAGAGCAAAAACCCTTGCAATGCAGAAAATACTTTTGTGTGGTAAAGCGCAATCAGTGTCGAAAGTGTTTCTCAAGCGCCTATAATGAATACCGCATGTTACGTGCATAGAAGGAGGAATGGGAGGAAACGTGGCTGAGAACCTAAGCAACCAGTCTGTACCCGAAGCCGCGGCGCGCGTCGCTGCCGTGGTCAACCGCCTCGTTAACCGAATCGGCTCGAATGCCGAGTTCAGGGAGCGTCTCGCCGAGATCGAGATCCCCGAGGAGCTGCGCGATAATCTGGCGCTGTTCCTGCGCCTGGAGCGCCGTGTGCTTAGCGAGTATGATCCCGAGATCGCGGACCTGTTCGACAAGATTCTGTCGGCCGAAGTCGTGGCCAATGCCGGCAACCCCGGTAGCCGTGCCGCTGACGAGGCCGTCGACGAGCAGGGCGTGCCCACCGCCGACGAGCCCACCGCCGTGGCGTTTCGCGAGGTCGTCGATCTGATCGATAGTCTGCCGCTCGATAAGCAGCAGGTTATCGTCCGCGCCTTTACGAGCTTCTTCCACCTGGCAAACCTGTCGGAGGAGAACTACCGTGTGGCGCAGCTGCGCGAGCGCGAGGCCGGTGCGTCGACCGATACCGAGGTCGATCCCGCCAACGAACTTACCGTCGCCTATCACCAGCTGGTGAATGAGCTGGGCGTCGAGGGCGCCAACGAGCTGCTCGGCAAGCTTGAGTTCCATCCCGTCTTTACCGCGCATCCCACCGAGGCCCGTCGTAAGGCCGTCGAGGGCAAGATTCGCCGTATCTCCAACCTGCTGGAGGAGCGTCCGCGTCTGGGCGGCTCCGACCTGGTGGAGAACGAACGCCACATGCTGCAGGAGATCGACGCCTTGGTGCGTACGAGCCCCATCGCGCTCAAGAAGCCCACGCCGGTCGAGGAAGCCGATACCATCATCGACATCTTCGATAACACGCTGTTCGACGTTATCCCCGTCATCTATCGTCGTTTTGACGACTGGGTGCTGGGCGACAAGGCCGGCCTCGTTCCGCCGCTGTGCCCGGCGTTCTTCCATCCCGGCAGCTGGATCGGTTCCGACCGCGACGGTAACCCCAACGTCACCGCCAAGGTGAGCCGTGAGGTCGCCGCCAAGTACTTCACCCATATGGTGCTCAAGCTCGAGGACAAGTGCCGCCGCATCGGCCGCAACCTCACGCTCGAGGCCACCTACAGCAAGCCGTCTGCCGAGCTCATCAACCTGTGGAACCATCAGGTCGAGATGAGTACCCAGTACACGGCACGCGCCGAGCTGATCTCCGAGCACGAGCCGCATCGCGCCGTCATGCTCGTCATGGCCGACCGACTCAACGCCACCGTCCGTCGTATCACCGACACCATGTATCACAGCGCAGACGAGTTCCTGGATGACCTGCGTGTCGTTCAGCGCTCCCTGGCCGCCTGCGGTGCCGTCCGTGCTGCCTACGGCCCGGTCCAGACCATCATCTGGCAGGTCGAGTCCTTCGGCTTCCATATGGTCGAGATGGAGTTCCGTCAGCACTCCGTGGTGCATGCCCGCGCCCTTAAGGATA
>CABUGR010000085.1 GCA_902491135.1 uncultured Collinsella sp.
GCCTATCGCCATTGAGCAGGGCCTGCGCTTCGCTATCCGCGAGGGTGGCCACACCGTCGGTTCGGGCATCGTCTCCACGATCATTGAGTAAATTAGCTCTTTGATATAGTTGACTTAGAGAACCCGGCACTTATATGGGTGCCGGGTTCTTTTCTGCAATGGATATTGAGCCGTTGCTGGTGTCGAGAGGATCGATAATGGTCCTGGATGCACCGTCGATTAGCTCTCGATGGCTTCATTGATGTGTTCCAAATATGAATGGATCCACCGAGAACCAATTGACTCGAGGTTTTCATTGACAGCACTTACGTGGAGCTGATAAAGTAACAACTCGTGCCCGTACGGGGCGGAAATGAAAGGTTCAGGATACATGCGTACTCTAGTTACTCTTGCGTGCACTGAGTGCAAGCGCCGCAACTATACGACCACCAAGAACAAGTCGACCATGCCTGATCGTATGGAGATCAAGAAGTATTGCCCCTGGTGCCGTCACCACACGCTGCACAAAGAGACTCGCTAGTCTCTAGTCACATACGCCAGTAGTTCAATTGGTAGAGCATCGGTCTCCAAAACCGAGTGTTGAGGGTTCGAGTCCTTCCTGGCGTGCCAGTCATTATTCCGTAAGCTCCCACTTGGGGGCTTACGGTTTACTCATGTATAAGCGCATTGCGCGGAGGTAACCCAAATGGCCAACAAGAAGAACAAGAAGAAGGCTCAGCAGCCGGCACCTGCCAACAGCGCTGCCGCCAACTCCAAGGTTGAGGCCAAGAAGGCCGTTGCCAAGAAGAACGAGAAGGCTGCGAAGTCCAAGAAGAACGAGAAGCCTGGTTTCTTCGCCCGCACCAAGAAGTATTTCGCTTCGGTCAAGTCCGAGATGAAGCGTGTCACGTGGCCCGATAAGAAGGAGCTCGTGAACTACTCGGTCGTCGTCTGCGCTTCTCTGGTCGTCGTCGGCGTCGTCATCGCTCTGCTCGATGCTGGCTTTGGCGAGGCTCTTGCTCTGTTCTCTGGATTGAGGGGCTAAACCATGTCTAAGCGTTGGTACGTCGTACACACTTACTCCGGATACGAGAACCGCGTAAAGTCCGATCTCGAGCATCGTATCGAGACCATGGGCATGCAGGACCGTATCTTTGATATCGAGATTCCTATGGAGCGCGTCACCGAGATCAAGGAGGGTGGCAAGCGCGAGACCAAGGATTCCAAGATCTTCCCGGGTTATGTCCTGGTCCGCATGGAGATGGATGACGATGCTTGGACGTGTGTTCGCAACACGCCCGGCGTCACCGGTTTCCTAGGCGGCAACGGCAAGCCCGCTCCGCTTTCCCGTGACGAGTACAACAAGATGACTCGTCGTCCCGGTAAGGGCGATTCGCCCAAGCGCACCTCGGTTGATATTCGGGTCGGCACGTCCGTCCGCGTCACCGATGGCCCGCTTACCGACTTTGATGGCAAGGTCTCCGAGGTTAACACCGAGGCTGGCAAGCTCAAGGTCACGCTGATGATCTTTGGCCGCGAGACGCCGGTCGAGCTCGACTTTAACCAGGTCGCTGTCATCGCTTAAGTTTTCGTCCGTTCGCGCGAGCGTGCTTCTTCTGTGACTGCTCATCTCAGGAGTGCTTCTAACACGTGCGTGCTTACGATATAGCAAGTACTTCACACTCGTGATTCGAAAGGAATGACCATGGCTGAGAAGAAGGTTGCCAACGTCATTAAGCTCCAGATTCCTGCTGGTGCAGCTAACCCCGCTCCTCCCGTCGGCCCCGCCCTGGGCGCTGCTGGCGTGAACATCATGCAGTTCTGCCAGGCCTTTAACGCCGAGACGCAGGACAAGAAGGGCGACATCATCCCCGTTGAGATCTCTGTCTACGAGGATAAGTCCTTCTCCTTCATCACCAAGACCCCGCCGGCGGCTCACCTCATCAAGAAGGAGCTGAACCTCAAGTCTGGTTCCGCTAAGCCCCAGGCCGACAAGGTTGGTCAGCTCTCCCAGGAGCAGCTCACCAAGATCGCCGAGATCAAGATGCCGGACCTCAATGCTAACGACATTGACGCCGCCAAGAAGATCATCGCCGGTACCGCCCGTTCCATGGGCGTCACCATCGCTGAGTAGCGATTTCTTATGGTAACGACGGGTGCTCCGACCGGGGCGCCCGTTAAATGTGTGCAATAGGGCACACGATACGATGTGGGAGGGCTCACGCCCGTTTAACCACAGGAGGTAATGCACATGGCTAAGCATGGTAAGAGCTATAACGCCGCTGCCGAGAAGATCGACCACGCCACGCTCTACACCCCCCTTCAGGCTGCCAAGCTCATTAAGGAGCTCGACACCGCCAAGTTCGACGAGACCGTCGAGGCCCACTTCCGTCTGGGCATCGATACTCGTAAGGCTGACCAGAACATCCGTGGTTCCATCTCCCTGCCCCACGGCACCGGCAAGACCGTTCGTGTTGCCGTCTTCGCCGAGGGCGAGAAGGCCCGCGAGGCCGAGGCTGCTGGCGCCGACATCATCGGTTCCGACGAGCTCGTCGCCCAGATCCAGAAGGGCGAGATCAACTTCGACGCCGCTATCGCTACGCCGAACATGATGGCCAAGGTTGGCCGCATCGGTAAGATCCTTGGTCCCCGTGGCCTCATGCCGAACCCCAAGCTCGGCACCGTGACCATGGACGTCGCCAAAATGGTCTCCGAGCTCAAGGCCGGCCGCGTTGAGTACCGCGCCGACCGTTACGGCATCTGCCACGTGCCCCTGGGCAAGAAGTCCTTCTCTGAGCAGCAGCTCGTCGAGAACTACGCTGCCCTGTACACCGAGATTCTGCGCGTCAAGCCCTCTTCTGCTAAGGGTAAGTACGTCAAGTCCATCTCCGTGTCTTCCACCATGGGCCCTGGCGTCAAGGTCGATCCCGCTGTCCAGCGTGACTTCCTGGCTGAGTAACTAACAGTTACTGCCTGAGCAAAGCAAGCATTGCTAGAGAAACCCGGTTCTGCCTCGTGCAGGACCGGGTTTCTTGCTACCGCGCCCAAACCACCACAAAGGGGACAGGCACCTTTGTGGTGGTTTGGGCACTTAGACGTCAATGTTATGGCATCGCAGCGAGCCGGTTCCAAGTGCCCCAGGTCGCCCCGAAAGAGGAGCGACGCGTACTTTGGTACGCGAGCGACGGCTTGAGGGGCGAGATGGGGTGCTTGGGGCCGGCGCAGCGTCAAGCCTTAAAAGTGGTTACCAGGGTGTTCTGGCGGTTGAGGATTCGATTGCCTCGTGGCGCTTGAGCTCGCGGCGCATGGTTTGCGAATTGAGCCAGGCTGCCTGCCATCCACGGATGGGGTAGCGCGCCTCGTCCAGCTCAAACTGCGTATAGCCGCAGGCGTTGATGATCGTTGTCCCGCACGTGTGTTGCCGCTCGCGCTGAAAATCTGGACCATAGCTTTGATGCACATGTCCGTGCACCATGTAGTCGGGGCTCCAGGACTCAAGCGCTGTGTTAAAGCAGTCGAATCCTCGATGCGGCAGATCATCCAGATCGCCCACTCCGGCGGCGGGCGCGTGAGTGAGCAAGATGTCGCAGCCGCCGACCATCCTCACTTTTCGGGAGAGCTTGCGCATGCGCTTGGTCATCTCGCGCTCGGTATACATGTTGGCACCGTCTCGGTAGCGCATGGAGCCGCCAAGCCCCGCAATGCGGACGCCGCGGTACACGTACACGGTGTCTTCGACACAGATGCAGCCGCCCGGTGCATGACGTGCATAGCGGTCATCGTGGTTGCCGCGCACGTAGATGAGCGGTTTGTTGATGACGGTGACCAAAAACTCAAGATAATCCGGGTCCAGGTCGCCAGCGGACAAAATCAGGTCGACACCCTCAAAGCGTTCCTTGCGAAAGCATTCCCAAAGGCATCGTTCTTCGGTATCGGCTACGGCAAGGATCTTCATAGGGCGCGGACTTTCGGCTCATCGTTGGGCTGCGGAATGGCGCCTACCACGTTGTCGGCCAGCCAGTCCATCTCGACGATTTGCGTGCTCGGCAGCGGGGGAAAGCCCTCGATCTGCACCACGCCGTCTTGGCTATGGAGCTCGCCGCCAAAGGGGTTGATGGAACCCTCGACAATGCCGTTGCGGAGCAGCTGCACGAGCTTGCGCGTCTGATAGGGCAGGCCCGGAGCGTAGCGAATGTCGATAACGCCCGAGCTCATGCCGTACCAGTAGTTGACGGCGCGAACCTGGCTGTCGTCGCTGGTTTCGTCCCACGTGCCATGCAGCAAGCTGCGCACGATAAGCTCGTAGTATCGGCCCCAGTTCCATACCGGCATGGCAATGCCGGTAACCTTGCCATCGACCAGGCGGTGGAGTCCGTAGGCCGTAGGGTCTTCGAGCGACTTTGACATGTCAGCGCCGGTCATGACGCTCACGCCTTCGCGGCACATGGCCTCGGCAAGACCGCCGGCGGGCACATCGCCCCAGGTGAGGATTACCTGCGCGCGGGGATCGAGCAACGAGGCGCCAATCGCAAAGGCGTTGATCTCGCTAAGTGCGCCCGACGCAAAGACCGACGCGTGGTAGCCAATGCGGTGGTTGTCCGCCATGCTGGCGGCAAGGGCACCCAGGAGGAACTTGGCCTCGTACATCTTGCCAAAGTACGAACGGACGCTTTGGTGGGGAAGGCCGATAGAGCAGTTGAGGAATCGCATCTGGGGATACTCAACGGCGGCCCTGAGCGTATATTCCATCAGGCGGTGTGAAGTCGAGAAGATGGCCTTCGCCCCGTGCTTGACGGCGGTCTCCACGGCGGCGTAGAACACGTCCGGATCGTGGCAGTCCTCGAATGCCTCGGGGCGCACGATGCCGCCAAAGTGCTCGTCGAGATACTGACGCCCTTGGTCGTGCAAGCTGTCCCAGCTCGACGATGCACAGGGGAATTCATGGATAAAGGCGATGCGCAGAGGGTTGGCCGCCGAATAAACGGTCTTGCCCATAAAGAAGTTGAGCACGCCGGAGGTGGACTTGGAGGGTGACTCCTCCTCATCGACGCTCGGTGCCTCGACAAGATCGACCTTCTCCTCATCATTTTTGCCGGCAATGACCAACTCGCGCCAAATCTTGCACAGGCGGTTTACGACGATATCCGTCGGCGTATCCAGCAGGCGGTCCTGGTTGTACACATTGAGGTAGACGAGCATGGCGTCGGCGGGCGTAATGTCCAGGTGGTCGCCGCCCGCGCGAAGGTAGGCACGCTTAAAGAGTAGGAAGGTGTGGCGCAGGTAGTCGACTTTTTTCTGCGGCCATTTTTCGATAAGGTTCTGACCGAGCATCTTGGCGAGTGTTTCGTAGCTTCCCTCGCGCGAGAACTCGATCTCGTATAGGGGACAGACGCGCCAAAACGCGCAGAATTCACCGTACAGGCGGCTTTCGACAGAGTCCCATTTGCCGGGGTAGAGACGGGTGACCTTGGCCGAAACCGTTGGGGCGTCCAGGAATTTGAGGACGCTGACGCGCTTGTTGCCCTCTTGGACATAGAACCGATGCATGAACTCGGTGACGATGATGGGGTCGCGATAGCCCTCGGTCACCTGGATGTCGTAGAGGTTGGACCACTTGCGGGCGAATTCGGTGCTAAACGGCAGCAGGGGCATAAAGTTGCACGAAAAGGCGGACTGACGGCCCTTGGTAACCGTGCCGACGACCATTTCGAGAGGAATGTCCCTCAGACCGACGCTCTCTCGCTGGCCTAAGGGGAGCTGGGAAACGAGGCCGTCGAGGTCCGT
>CABUGR010000086.1 GCA_902491135.1 uncultured Collinsella sp.
CCGACTTGATCTGGCCGGCGTTGACGCCCACGACCAGGTCGGCGATCGTGGAGTCCTCGGTCTCGCCGGAACGGTGGCTCACGATGCAAGCGTAGCCGGCCTCCTTGGCGGTCTCGATGGCCTCGAGCGACTCGGTGAGCGTGCCGATCTGGTTGACCTTGACCAGGATCGCGTTGGCGGCACCCAGCTCGATGCCCTTCTTGAGGCGCTCGGTGTTGGTGACGAACAGGTCGTCGCCCACCAGCTGCACCTTGTTGCCAATGCGACGGGTGAGCTCAACCCAGCCGTCCCAGTCCTCCTCGGCCATGCCGTCCTCGATGGAGATGATGGGATAGGTGTCGACGAGCTTCTCCCAGTAATCAACCATCTGGGCACTCGTGTACTCCACGCCCTCGCCCTTGAGCTCGTACATGCCGGTCTCGGCGTTGTAGAACTCGGTCGAGGCCGGGTCCATGGCGTACATGAAGTCGATGCCGGGCTTAAAGCCGGCCTTCTCCACGGCCTTGGTGATGTACTCGAACGGCTCGGCATTGGTCTTAAGGTTGGGGGCAAAGCCGCCCTCGTCGCCCACGCCGCCGCCCAGGCCGGCCTCGTGCAGCACGCCCTTGAGGGTGTGGTAGACCTCGGCGCACCAACGCAGGCCCTCGGCAAAGCTCGGAGCACCCACGGGCATGATCATGAACTCCTGGAAGTCGACGTTGTTGTCGGCATGCACGCCGCCGTTGAGAATGTTCATCATGGGCGTGGGCAGCAGGTGAGCGTTGACGCCGCCCAGGTACTGGTACAGCGACAGGCCCGCCGACTCGGCAGCGGCGCGGGCAACGGCCAGCGACACGCCCAGGATGGCGTTGGCACCGAGCTTGGTCTTGTTGGGGGTACCGTCCGCGGCAATCAGCGCGGCATCGACGGCACGCTGGTCGAAGGCGTCGAGGCCGACGACGGCATTGGCGCACTCGTTGTTGACGTGCTCGACGGCCTGAGAGACGCCCTTGCCCAGATAGCGGCCCTTGTCGCCATCGCGCAGCTCGCAAGCCTCAAAGGCACCGGTCGAAGCGCCCGAAGGCACCATCGCGCGACCGAAGCTACCGTCCTCGAGCACAACCTCGACCTCGACGGTGGGATCGCCGCGGCTGTCGAGCACCTCGCGACCGTAAACGTCCAAATATCGCTCATGTTGTCTCCCTCTCACTTGGAAACGTAGTGGATGCAAGCGACCGGCTGACCGTGCACCATCGGTGCGTCTCCGTAAGTTAGCCATGTCGCACTTTTTGCATTATGCCCTAAGTTAGCCGAGGGATACACTTGATTTTCGAAAAATTTAGCGGGAACGATGAGGCGTGTCAGCCCGTCGTTCCCGCAGTCTTACTCCTCCGCCTTTGCGGCATCCCACAGGTCGTTGAGGCCGTGGGTCGAAAGCTCGGCAAGATCCACGTGGGCATCGGCCGCCATCTGCTCCATCGCAGCCCAGCGACGGCGAAACTTGGCCGTGCTCGCGCGCAGGGCGCTCTCGGCGTCGATACCCTCCTTGCGCGCGACGTTGACCAGGGCAAAGAGCAGATCGCCAAACTCCATTTCGCGCTCGGGCGAGCCAGGGGCCTCGGCCTCAAACTCGGCACGCTCCTCGGCGACCTCGTCCCACACATCCTGGACCGTCTCCCACTCAAAGCCCACGGCAGCCGCCTTGCGCGAGACCTTTTGCGCTTGCATCAGCGCCGGCAGGTGCGTGGGCACGCCGTCGAGCAGCCCCTCGGGCGCGGCCTCGCCTGCCGCCACGGCCTTGTCCTTGGCGGCCTTCTCGGCAAGCTTGACCTCGTCCCAAATCTTGAGCACCTCGTCAGAGCTGTCGGCATCCGCATCGCCAAACACGTGCGGATGACGGCGAATGAGCTTGGCGTCGATATCGTGCGCCACGTCGGCCAGCGTAAACTCGCCGGCGTCCGCCGCGATCTGCGCATGCAACACTACCTGCATGAGCACGTCGCCCAGCTCCTCGCGCAGGTGCGCCGCGTCGTCGGCCTCGATGCAGTCGAGCGCCTCGTAGGCCTCCTCGATCATGTTCTTGCCAATGCTGCGGTGCGTCTGCTCGCGGTCCCACGGGCAGCCGTCGGGCTGACGCAGACGCCAGATGGTCTGCACCAGATGCTGCAGCTCGGCCGATGCATCTACCAGCGTGGACAGGTCACGCGAACCCTCGGCATTTTGCTGAGCCATGTGCTGCGCCATGGTTATTCCTCCTCCAGGACCACGTGGCGGAACGCGCCGCCCTCGTAGATGCCGTAGCTGTGCGTACCGTCCTTGGGGATGCTCACGCTGCCGGGGTTGAAGAGCCACAGACCAGGATGCTCCTCGCTCGCTTCGTTGACCTTGATGTGCGTGTGACCGTAGACGAGCGCGGAGCCCTCGGGCAGCGCGGGCGCGTGGTCGACGCTGTTGTGCATACCGGCGCCAAAAACGTGGCCGTGCGTCAGGAACAGCTCGCGGCCGTTCTCGTCGAATAACGTGGCATAGTCGGCCATGATGGGAAAGTCGAGCACCATCTGGTCGACCTCGGCGTCGCAGTTGCCGCGCACCGCGATGATGCGGTCGGCCAGGGCGTTGAGCAGCGGAATCACACGCTTGGGAGCGTAGTCGCGCGGCAGGTCGTTACGCGGGCCGTGGTAGAGCAGGTCGCCCAGCAGCACAATGCGATCGGACTGCTCGGACTCGATGGCGGCGCAAAGGCGTTCGGTCCAATATGCCGAGCCGTGGATGTCGGAGGCGATGAGGTATTTCATGGTGGTCCTTTCGGTGAGGTTGATGGGGTGGGTGTGGCGCGTCGCCGACCGTGTCACTCAAATTGCAGAGCCGCGGCTTGCGCCGCCTGCATCACGCGCTGGAGCGGCACATTGTGCTCACGAGCAAGGCGAGCGCAGTCCTCGTACTCGGGCGCTGCACGCTCGCTGCCATCGGGCAGGGTTGCCACCTTTACGGCCACCTCGCCCCAAGGCGTTGTCACCTGCTCGAATCGGCGCGGCAGGCAAACGCGTTCCATCACCTGGCGACGAACGGCGTTGGTCGTGGTCTCCAAAAAGATAATCGTCTGTAGGCGCTCGATATCCTCGTGCGAGCAGATCACCTGCAACTGCCATCCGGGGCGACCCTTTTTGCAGTAGAGGGGTAGCCAGTGCACCTCGCGGGCGCCGGCCTCGCGCAGGCGGTCGGCGGCATAGGCGAGTACCTCGGGCGACGCATCGTCGATGTCGCACTCCAGCTTGACGATGGTCTCGGGCGCATCGGTCTCGCGGGACAGCGGAGATGTACTTCCACGTTGCATACGGTCCGGTTCCTTTCCGCGCGGGCTCGTTTTGTTCACTCAAACGCTAGCACATCGCGGGCGGCGTGGGGGCGGCGTCATGGGATGGGCGGGACTTTTGCCCGTCGCGGACGTCGGCGTGCGCCGGGATCGTCCTCGCCCCTATCCAAACGTGTACGGCAGCCTCCAAACACGTCATTTTTTGCAGCTTTTGGAGGCTGACGTACACGTTTTGAGGCAGGGTCGATGTCGTGCGGCAGCCCTTGCGCGCCGCCTGCCCTTTCCAGTCGGTTTCGACTTGTGGCGTTCCCGGCGCGCCAGGGGTCGCGCCATTACAATGGAGCGGATTCGCTTGACGCAAAGGAGCTGCCATGTCTGCTTGCCCGCTGGTCGATTGCCACACCCACACCTCGTTTTCGGACGGCCATGCCTCCTTTGAGGAAAACGTTCGCGCCGCCGCGGCGGCTGGCTGTCGGGGCATGGTCTCGACCGACCACCTCACCTTGCCCGCCAGCATGGATGCCAACTGCGAAGTGCAGGTTACTGAGGGCGACCTGCCGGCACATCGTCTGGCTTTTGAGGATGCTCGCAAGCTTGCCGCGCAGATTGCGCCGGAGCTCAGCTTTATCTATGGCTTTGAATGCGATTGGTACGAGGGCTGCGAGCCTTTGGTTGAGCGCTGGTCCCAGGGCGCCGTCGTACTCCTGGGCAGCGTGCATTGGATTGGCAACCCAGGCGATATTGCGGCAAGTGCTGCGGGGACGGAGGACGTCGCTCGTCCTGATACACCCGATTCCCTTTGCGGTTGGATCGACGATGACACCAACCTGCATGTTTGGGAAAACTTAGACGTACGCGGCGTGTGGGAGCGCTATGTCGATGACTGGTGCCGCGCCTGCGAGAGCCCGCTCAACTTTGATGTAATGGCTCACCCCGACCTGGTCATGCGCTTTTCGAAGGAAGGCTTTGCGCCCGATTTTGATACGGCACCGTTTTGGGAGCAGATGGCAGAGTGCGCACACGATACAGGCCGCCGCGTTGAAGTTTCGACCGCCGCGCCGCGCAAGGGCCTCGACGACTATTACCCCTCGACGGGGCTGTTGCGTTGCTTTGTCCACGCCGAGGTACCCATCACCTTTGGCTCGGACGCGCACCGCGCCTGCGACATCTGCTGGAATATCCGCGAGGCACAAGCCCACGCCTACGACTGCGGCTACCGAACCTTCGACATCCCCCACCCCACCGGCGAATGGGAACCCACACCCCTCGACTAGCCATCCCTTCATAAGTTGCGGTGGAATAGGGATTGTTTTGCCTGATAAAGCGCTTAAACAGTCCCTATTTCACCGCAACTTCCATGACCCCGTTACACCAACAAAGACTGTCCCAAACGACTAGTGGCGGCGGGCGTTGAGTTCGCCGGCCAGCTCGTCGAGGGTCACGCCGTAGCGCTCGAGCGTCACGAGCAGGTGGTAGACCAGGTCGCCGGCCTCGTAGCGGATGTGGTCGTGATCGTTATCCTTGCAGGCCATGATCACCTCGCTCGCCTCCTCGGCAAGCTTCTTGAGCAGCTCGTCCTCAACGTCGGTCAGCAGGCGAGCGGTATAGCTCTCCTGTGGCGACGCGTCGCGACGACCGTGAATCACCTCGGCCAGCCCCGTCAGCGTCTCTCCGATATTTCCATCCCGAACATTCGCAGTGCGCACACCCATGGTTCAATCCTTTCTGGTTGGCCAAGCGCTTAGCCGAGCGCCCGCCCTACGCGAGTTTCTTAAAGAAGCAGGTACGGTTGCCGGTATGGCAGGCCGGACCCGGCGAGTCGACCTTGACCAGCAGCGTATCGCTATCGCAGTCGGCCCAGAGCTCCTTGACCTCCTGCATGTTGCCGCTCGTCGCGCCCTTGTTCCAGAGCTCCTGACGGCTGCGGCTCCAAAACCACGTGGTCCCGGTCTTGAGCGTCAGCCCCACCGACTCCTCGTTCATCCAGGCAACCATAAGCACCTCGCCAGTGTCATACTGCTGAACCACACAGGGAATCAGCCCCTTGGCGTCGTATTTAAGATCCGCTGGAGTAGTAATTTCTCTCATTTCAATTCCCCAATTTAAACATCGCCGGTCGGCGAGGGTTGTCCAGGTGCCGCAGGTTGCCGCGAAAGAGGAGCGACGCGTACTTTGGTACGCGAGTGACGGTTTAAGCGGCAAGATGCGGTACCTGGACAAGCCGCAGCATTAGAAGTCCAATCTCACAGGGATGCCCTGTGAGGCCATATACTCTTTGACTTCGCGAATGCTGAAGGTTCCAAAGTGAAAGACGCTGGCCGCCAGCACGGCGTCGGCTTCGCCCTCGATCACGCCCTCGGCAAAATGCTCGAGCGTGCCCACGCCGCCGCTCGCGATGACGGGAATCGGCACCGCGCGCGCCACGGCACGGGTGAGCGCCAAATCAAAGCCGGCCTTGG
>CABUGR010000087.1 GCA_902491135.1 uncultured Collinsella sp.
TTGGCGATTTTTACGTTCGTGCAATTCGGCGAGCGGCTTGATTTCCTCGGCAGACGATGCTTTAGACACATATGGCCCCGCCGTCGCCGACCGCGCGATTGTCGCTCGAAAAAAGTTGGAGTATTTTTTGCCGCCTTTTACCTGCGGAGACGCCAATCCGTCAAGCATTTGGTCAGAAATTGGTCAAGTAGCGGCTGATACCGTCGGCATCGACAGCCAAAACCGATAGAAGTTTTGGCCCAGAAGCAGGGAGGTTCCCATGGCATATTACTGGCCCCAGTACGGCATCGCCATCGAAGTCGACGACGATCCCCATCTCCTGCCTTTCGACGAAGAGGCATTCCCCGATACGACGGTCTACCACGTTACCACCGATGTGATCTGCGACCCCGAGTCGTTCTCGGCGCTCGCCCACCATATCGCGCATATCCACGACATCGAGCTCCCTCCCGACTTCGACGAGCTTGTCTACTCACGCCGCCTGATGCTTCACATGCTCTTTGGAGCGAACCCGTCCACCTTTGCGCGCATCTATACCGCCAAGGATGCCGCATGAGCGCGAAGAAGCCACCCCACTTTGCAGGCCTGGGTCGTCGCAAGAAGCTCATCGTTGCCTGCTTGGCCATCGTCTGTGCCCTTGTCGCCGTAGGACTATACGCTTGGCAGTCGCAGCCCGTACCCGAGGCGGGCGCTTCGGTTACGACGGCCGAGGGCAAAACGCGTCAGGAAATCCAAGATGAGCTCGACGCCATCGTCCGCGACAACATGATGACGATTTCGGTCGCACCGGTCGCTCAGCTGCAGGAGGACGGCAAGCTGCGCGTCAACGTGCAAAACGTCCAAGACAATAAATTCCCCCAGCGATTCCGCGTCATCCAAAACGACGAGACCATGTACGAATCCGGTGTGGTCGAGACCGGCAAGACAATCGAAACGTGCCCCGCCGGCGACATCAAAGAAGGCGAGGCGTACATCGAGATCCAGGCGCTCGATGCCAAGACCCTCGACAGCCACGGCAATCCGACACGTGTCAAGGTGCGGGTTGAGCAAGCCGAGAACTAGCTTTTCCGGCCGACGCGGCACCGCACGCAATTCACCAGCATTCGTCCAATCATCGCGGGGACGGCCCGCGGCGAATAGAAAGGAACGACCATGGACATCACCAGGAACATGAACGGAGCCAGAGCGCTCGCCGTGGGCGCAGGGCTCGCGCTCGCGCTCGCAATGGGCGCCGCCCCGACGCCAGCTATGGCAGCCGGGCGCGTTGGAACCACGAAGGTAATGGTCAGGACCGAGATCGACAACGTTGAGTTCAAAGTTCCGACGGTTATTCCCTTCGTCGCCAAGGCCGACGGCACGCTTCAGGGCCCCTCAGAAGACGCGACCACCATCGACAATCATTCGGCCTACGGCATCCATGTCACCAACATGAAGATCGACGCCATGAACACCTGGACCATTGCCGCCGACGCCAAGGCCGGAACCGCGCAGAACTCCATCGACTTTAAGGTCGGCCCCGACGGCGCGCTCCAGAACGCCAGCGCCGCAATGCAGGGAACGGGCCTCGATCTTTCCAAGAATGCAGCCTTCGACATGGGCTACCAGGGCATTGCCGGTGGCACGGACAAAATTAAGCTCAAGACAAGCGGAAACGTCGCCCGCGTCACGCGCGACATCTTCCGCGTAACCGGCGAAGGCGATCAGGTTGCGACGATCACCTGGACGGTCGAGCCCGGTGCGCACACGGCATAAGGCCGTCGCCCTGGCCGCCGCCGTCAGCATCCTAGCGTTTGGGCCAGCCATGGCCTTTGCCCAGCAAGAACAGGCGCAGGCCGCCACGCAAGTGACGGTCGACCTCTCGGAGCTCGACCGCGGCGACCGCGAGGAACCGTTGGCGCAGACAGGCGACAGACGATGGCTCTTGGCAGCAGGCGCCACAGCAGCAGGCGCGGGAACCGCCGGCCTCGGTCTGCACATCAAACGCAGCCAGAAACAAAACACGGACAGGCCGCACTAAATTAGCTAAGGAGACCCCATGGCATCGAAGAACCTTTTGCCCGTCGTCGCACTCTGCGGCGCGCTCGCAACCGGAACGCCTGTCGCCGCTTGGGCGACTCCCGTCATGGCAGACTCCTTACCAGTAGCCCTAAGTTCCGCACCAAATCCGTCGAGCGCCATTGCGTGCGAGCGTTTTTCGATCGCACAGGCCGTGATCTCAACCTCGGGATGCCTTCGTCGTAATACGGACGGCTCGATAGTCGTGGATATCAAGCGTTCGAACAAGGCAAACGGCTCCCAGGCGGGGTGCGCCGTCTGCACGTGGCGCTCGGTTGTGCTCGATGCAGATGGCGATCCATGCAATTTAGAGCTGCGCATCGACATCGCTTCGGTCGATGACTCGGCGAACGGAGCGAAGGTCGCCTTCGACGGTACGTTTTTCGAGAAAGGAGGCGGTATATGGCTGGGCTGCGCCGCCGCGAATGCAGACGACACGCAGCCCCCCCTCTCATTCACGGCATCGTTGCGGCTGACCAAAGCCGGCACCGATGTCATCGCAGCGGGAGAAGCGTCCCTGCTGTTCTACGCCGTCAGCACCAAAGACACAGACGCTCATTTCGAGAAGCCAGCCGGATCACTCAGCCTTACACGAGGGATAGAGGCAGGCCCTATTGAAATCGATTCCCACGCGCAAAGCAGGCAACGCATTCTTGCCGACCCGGCGCTTCTCGAAATGGAGTGGAACGGATCCGGAGCCATCGGAATTCTCCCCTCCGCGTTTGACGCCAAGACGCTCCCCCCAAACGACGAACCCATCAACGCAACCATACAAGAAGAGAGCGCGGACAAAGAAGCAGGTGCGGGCGACACGCCGTCGCCGACAAACAGCGTCTCAGCTTCTTTCGAAGCACCGAATGAGCCCGCTAACGATCCAAACGATCCCGAGCTCGCAGACAGTCTGGGACTTGCTGATCCTCAAGAGATCGATGAAGGTAACTGCTGCGTGCTTGCCGCGCTCGACCACACAGAGGTCATCGACGCTGCGAACATCGAAGTTGCCGCCGCCAATCAGCCCGTCCGCAAGTCGGCTATCATCGCATTTCCTGAATCCATCGAAGTCGTCTTTTTGCCATCGGGCGAGGTCGTGGCCCCAACACTGCTCACCTTGTTGGGCGCCAAGAATACTCGAAACGAAATTAAAAAGGTCACAGTTGTCGACCCTGCAACCACCGCCAAGCTGCGTCTATACGCCGTTGCTCCAGACGGAGGCAAGACCTTGGAATTCGATGGCGACACACTCCTGGCCTGGCGACGTCTGGACATTATGCAAGACGTCTCGTATCAAATCGAACTCGAAGGGTTTGATCGTGCCCGCGATGCCAATATCATCGCCGCGGCTATTGAATCCCCACAGCGGCTTATGACACTGCGCTTTGAATACTATCCCTATGTCCCGACAACCACCTGAGGCTTAAATGCCGCGCATCATTCCTAATACCACTTATATAACGTATTAGATGAGTCGCGATGTACCTCGCATTTCGTTCTGCTACGATTGCCACGTTGGCATCAATACAGGAGGGCTCATGCCGGGCTTGGGAACAATCATCAACGTTGTGCTTTTAGTTGCGGGCGGTCTTTTGGGATTAGCGGGCGGCCGCTTCATTACACCGCGTATCCAAGACACGCTCATGAAAGCATCGGGGCTGTGCGTCCTGTTTATCGGCCTGGGCGGCACCATGCAAAAGATGCTCGTTATCGATGGAGAGACGTTGGCGACCACCGGCACCACCATGCTTATCGTCTCATTTGCCCTCGGTTCGCTCATCGGCGAGGCCATCAACCTGGAGGCCGCCATCGAGAACCTCGGCGAATGGCTCAAGCGCAAAACCGGCAGCGAGGGTGACAACGAGTTCACCAACGCCTTTGTCTCGGCATCGCTCACCGTGTGTATCGGCGCCATGGCCATCGTAGGATCGATTCAGGACGGCCTGCTCGGCGACTGGTCCACGCTTGCCCTGAAGGGCGCGCTGGACTGCATCATCGTCTGCACCATGACGGCCTCGCTTGGCCGCGGCTGCATCTTCTCGGCCCTGCCCGTTGCCGTATTCCAGGGCACGATCACGCTTTTTGCCGGTACACTCTCCCCCATCATGACCACCGCAGCCCTCGACAGCCTTTCGCTTGTGGGCTCCATGCTCATCTTCTGTGTTGGCGTTAACCTTATTCGACCTCAGACCTTCCGCACGGCCAATATGCTCCCCTCCGTCGTCGTGGCGGTCATCTACGCCCTCTTGTTCTAAATCTATCTACATAGCGGTATCTCGAACACCTGTTTGATGCTGTGTTATGATATGAGGTCACCGTAGCTGCGTTCGAGAGGAGGAGCGGTGGCCGACCAGGACGTCAAGATGCTCATCGAGCGCATTATGGCCGAAGCCCGGACCCATCAGTCCGCCCGCTTCTCAAACGAAATCTATGCTGACGAGCCGATTCTCAAGACCGGTCGTCAGATGCAGAACTTCCTCCCCGACCAGTACCGCAAGATGCGCGAGATATCACGCTGGCAAGAGGATCCCAAAGGCGGCGCGGGACGTTGGCTATCGGAGGCGGAGCTCTTTTACCGCCAAGGCCTGCTGATGGCCGACTTCGAGGACGATTGCCCCTACAACGGCACCTTTAAGTCGTACTTTCCCACCTACAATGCCATGAGCGATCGACAGTTGCGCGGCTACTTTACCTGGCGTGCCCAAGTGCGCCGCGGCAATATCGAGGAGACATCGACCTCGTTTGCTTTTCTTTATCTTTACGAATTGATCTGCGGCATTGGCGTTGATGACCCGCTCGATGGCTTTAGCAAGATCAAGGCCTTTTGGGATGCCTATCGCGCCTTTGAACCCGGCATCGATCGGTTCGCACGCGTGTGGCTGCAGGACTACGCCGTGTTCCATGAGCTCGACCCCAAGCTGCTTCGCGACTCTAAAACCGTCGCATTCGACAACGCCCTCATCGAGCTGCGCCGCGCAGCGCAAGACCTTGTACCCGCACCGGCGCCGTCGGACCTGCCGCCTGCGCGTCGTAAGACCTCCGAGCCCACGCTTCCCCTTCCGCCCGATGAGGCGCATGAGGAGCGGCTCATGGCTGCCATCGACGCACTCTCGACGTACAACCTGAATAACTCACGGCTCGACCGTTCCCACCATCGCGACCTGCGCCACGTGGCATGCGCCGTGTATGTCCGTATGGCGCGCTACTATGACACGCACCGAAAGACTGGCATCGTAGCGAGCTTGTTTGGGGAGGAGACGGCCATGCCCTACACCATGTTTGCCTCGGCCGTGTTCTTTGCGCCCGAGCGCCACGAGGACTGCGAATATCGCCTAGACCCCATTCACATCTACCGCTGCCAGAATGGCTTTTGGGAATGCATGCGGATTCACGGCAGCAGGCAAAAGAGCAGCAAGCTCGGCGAGATGATGCGCGCTTGTGATCAGCGCCTGCGCTTGGCACTGGATCCCGGCCATCCCCTTAAGGAAGAGAAGGTTCCCAAATATCTGGCTAAGATTATCGACGACGAGATCACGGCATGGCTTTCATGGGATGCCGCGCATCAGCCCGTCAAGATCGATATCGACCTGAGCCAGCTGGGGCACATTCGGAGCGCCGCCGCACAAACGCGCGAGGCGCTTTTGATCGACGAGGAGCGCGAGGACGG
>CABUGR010000088.1 GCA_902491135.1 uncultured Collinsella sp.
TGCGAGCGCCCGAGACGGCGGCATCGACCTCATCGACAACCGCCGCCTCGTCACCCAGGGGATCTAGTTTGTTGTAATCGGTGGTGGAATCTGCCATCTGCGCTGCTACTCGGCCTCTTCGGTATCCTTCGCATCGTCGGGCTCAACGGACTCGA
The DNA here is from genome assembly GCA_902491135.1 of uncultured Collinsella sp. Taxonomy (GTDB): domain Bacteria; phylum Actinomycetota; class Coriobacteriia; order Coriobacteriales; family Coriobacteriaceae; genus Collinsella. Next base: position 156 of record CABUGR010000088.1, read on the forward strand.
CGGGCACCGAGGTCACGTTGTCCTCGACCGAATCGACGATGTCGCGCACATGGGCCAGGAAGGCCGTGCGCTCGGGGGCGGTCATGACGCGGACCCGGGCAAGGATGAGCTCATCGAGCACGCGCTGGGCCGCGGTCTCGCCCTGCATGCCCAGACGCTCGGTCAGATCGGAGATGGTACCGCCAGCCTGCTCGAACATGTCGGACACACTGCGGGCGATATCGGGGGTGGCAGTGTCCTTGCGGACCTGCTCGCCCTTGGTACTGAGGTCGTCGAGGACCTTCTTGCCGCCTTCGACAGCAACGGCGGCAGCGCCAAAGCCCACGTTAATGGCGCCGTTAACAAGCTGATCGAGTTTCATAACCATGGTTATCTCCAATCACAAACAACTGCATTGGCGTTCTTGTACCCAAGATTGAGCGAAAGCGACAAAGCGTTTTAGCGCTATTCGATCGACGGGAAATCCCTACCTCACGTTATCGTTCATCGCGAAAGAGTTCTTCATGGCGCAGCTCGTGGTGTAGAGCACCTTGCCCAGTAGAGCATCGGTCTCCACGCGCACAAGCTCGGCGAAAGTCTCATTGGCGCGGGCAAGCTCGGCAGGCACCTCGGCCTCGGGCAGAGCGGCTACGGCAGCGTCGACGTCATGGATCTGCTTGTGGCCCATGCCACCGACCTTCTCCTGGTAGTCCTCCACGGCGCGGCCGCACTCATGAAAACGGACGTCGGCCAGCGCGCCGATCAGGCGGTTGGCCCAGTAGAAGTTTTCGGACGTCACACGAGACTGCGTGTCGGCATAGTACTCGGGCATGGTCTCGACATTGGCGTACAGCGGCACGAGCGCGTTAAACGAGTTGGAGCCAAACGCCATCCACTGCACGGCGCGGTAGGCCGGCTGCGCATAGGGGCGCAGCTGCAACACGGCAAGCTGGCTGTTGCGGTTGATGCCGATGGGACGATAAGCGCCGCGCGTAGCGGGCGTGCCCTTGCTGCCGTAACAGTCGTACTCCGTGCCCTGGTAGTGGCTCGAAAGCACGTACTTGATGTCCTCGATGGTCACCTTACGCTCGGGCACGCGGCTCCAGGGGATATCGTCGCTCTCGGGCGTGTAGTCGGCGTCGGGGCCGTCCCACACATCGCTGGGGTTGAGGCAGCGCTGCATGTACCAGGCGCGCGGCGTGTTGTAGACGTGGTCGCTGTCGCTGTGCGAGCCAAAGGCCTCGCGCGGGTTAAAGACCGTCGCCGGGCCGTCGCCCTCGACGCCCAGCGTCAGGTCCAGATGCCACTCGGCCATCCAGGCGCGCAGGTCGGCGGAGCACATGTGGTCGGCCTGGGCGCCCTCAGCGTCATCCAGGTCAAAGCTGTCGATACCCAGTTGGTTGGGCATGGTCACATAGGCGTCGTCGGGCACGCGCTTGGCGATCCAGTGGTGGCCGCCGATGGTCTCGAGCCACCAGATCTCGTCCACATCACTAAAGGCGATGCCGTTGTTCTCGTAGGTGCCGTAGCGCTCGAGCAGGTCGCCCAGGATACGAACGCCGTCGCGAGCGGACTTGGCGTACGGCAGGACCAGGGTCACCATGTCCTCCTCACCCAAGCCACCAGGCTGCGCCGGCACATAGCCGTCCTCACCCTCGTTACCCTTGGCGGGCACGTAGCCCACGAGCGGGTCGGCGCCGCGAACGCGCTCATTGGTGGTGAGCGTCTCGGTTGCGGACATGCCCACATTGAGCTCGTTGAAACCGGCCTCGGCCCAGATGCCGTGGCCCGGGACAACATCGGGGACGCACGTGTAGCGCATGGGGTTATCGGGCAGTTCAACGGTCAGGTGGCTCAGGACGCTCGTGTAGACGCGCGGCTGCTCGTCGGGATGCACCACGCGCATACGCTTGGGCTCAAACACCCCGTTGGACGAGTCCTCGTTACGCGCGACCAGGGTCGACCCGTCGTAGCTCGCGTTCTTACCGACCAGAATCGTTGTGCACGGCATGCGCATCCTCCTTGAGCGAAGAAATCAAACGGCAACAGTGTATCGCTTCGACGCAAAAAGGGCGAAACCGCAACCCTTCAGGACCCCTCGGGACCCCTGTGTGCAAAAATGCCTATTTCGATGCGCGCTCGGCCGCTTCGATCACGTGTTTGGCGAGAATCGCCGTTGTCACGGCGCCCACGCCGCCCGGCACGGGGGTGATGGTGTCAACAACCGGCTCTGCAGCATCAAAATCAACGTCCCCGACCAGCTTGCCAGCGGCCTCGTCCCAATTAATGCCAACATCGATGATCGTCTGGCCCTCGCGAACCGCGTCCACACCAATCGTGCGCGCGCGTCCAACGGCCGCAACCACAATATCAGCCGCACGGCACTCGGCAGCAAGGTCGCGCGTATGCGTATGGCACGTCGTCACTGTGGCATTTAGAGCCGTAAGCATGGCGGCAACGGGACGGCCAATCACCAGCGACCGACCAACGACCGCGACCTTGGCCCCATCCAGCTTAACACCGTAATGATCCAGCAAAGCAAGCACAGCTTCGGCTGTGCAGGGGGCAAAACCCTCGCCGCGTCCCGAAAGCGTGGTGAGCAGCGAAGCCGGCGTCATGGAGTCAACGTCCTTGGCGGGATCGAGCGCTGCGGCGACGGCGTTCTCGTCAAGGCCGGCGGGCAGCGGGCGGAACATCAGACAGCCATGAACAGCCGAATCGGTATTGATGTCCTCGATGGCCGCCAGCAGCTCGTCCTGCGAAACATCGGCAGGAAGCAAAACGCGGCGCGCCTCAATGCCAACCTTCTCGCAGCGCTTGAGAGCGCCGCGCTCGTAGGATAGGTCGTCCTCGCGCTCACCCACACGCACGATAGCCAACGTCGGAACAACGCCCCGCTCGCGCAGCGCAGCGCAGCGAGCGGCAAGCTCCTCAGTCAAAGCACGGGCAACGGGAGCACCCTTCAGCAGTTCAACCATAGCTATCCTCTCTTCCTTGCAGCGTCGGAGGCGCGGCGCGCCAGCGCATCGGCGCGCGGCAACCATGTGTCGAGCAACTCATCACACGCGGTCTCGAGCTCCTTAGCACGAACGCGATCCTTCATAGACGTGGTGTTCGCAAAGAGCGTCAAGCTCGCGCCCTGCATAGCAGCACGGCAGAACACGGCGCCGCACGCCACATCGGACAGCAGCTGACGCGAACCCTTGTCGGCCATGTCCTCGAGCAGCGCCAGCGCACGCCCGCAGGCATCCATAATGCGATACGGCGGCATAGCGGCCACATGCAGAGCATCCTGAATCGCGGTCGCTCGAGCCGGATCGTCACGCGGAATACCGTACGCCGCGGACACCCGCCCGTAGGCACGAACGTCCTCGGCAACCAACTCGACAAGCTCCTGGGCCAGCTCATCCGCCTGGGCAAACGCACGCGTCAGGTCATCCGCACGATCAGCAAGCGCGGGATTGGTCGCACCGTAGCGGGCAACCATTCCGCACAGCGAGGCGCCCAGCGCGCCCACAAAGGCGCTCGCGCTGCCACCGCCGGGAACCGGCTCGCGCGCGGCAAGCGCCTCGGCAAACCCGCGGCAGGTCTTGTCCATCATCTCTTGGCTCATACGCACGCACCTTCAAGTCATATACATCGGTCGGGTGGCAACCACCGACCGACCGCATCGATCACATAATGGTGCTAAGTCTAGCCCATAAGTACTCAAGCGTCAGCGCACCTGGCCATCGCGGATTTCTATGGCACACGATAGACCATGCCAACGCAAACATGGGGCACATGGCTCAACTTTCGGGACTTCCGGACGTCACAAACTGGGACATATCTATAAACAAGGAACCTATTGGGGCAATGCCCGCGTACACGCGCCCCTTTAAAACAACGGACACCTCACCCCGGGGAGAGCCGACAGCACCGGCCCTCCCCTCTTTTGGACCCGTGCATATTGCCACTTAACGGCGCAAATCCGGCCCTCAGAATGGGACACATGGCCCACCCGAAGGAGCCGTCCACGCGTACAGTAAAGGCAGGTAACCCATGGACGATTACAGATCGAGGAGGACACGACCATGAAAAAGAAGGCCTTTGCGATTCTCACCCTCTGCATCAGTCTCTTTGCCGCGGTTGCCTTGGTGGGTTGCGGTGGCAGCGGCGGCGCTACCGGCAGCGGCGGTGGCGGTGGCGGTGGAGCGGAGAAGCCAGCCGTGGATATGAGGACTGACTTCATTTGGTTTAAAGTCGAGGTGCCCGAGGGCGTCGAAATCACGGACGTCGCAGGCGATACCGCCGACAGGGCCCAGTTTAAGTTCACCGAGAGCGAGCATGCCAGCGACCGCTTCATCCCCGTCTTCGATCCTGACAAGAACGCCGATGAACTGTTCGACTACGAGGCAAAGTGGAAGGCCAACTCCGGATGGACTGAGAGCGATCCCGTTAAGTACAACGGCAAGACCTGGCGCAGCGCCTACTTTACGCACTCGGGCGGCGTGACGACCGAGTACTTCACCGACGTTGACGGCGGCAGCGTGTACGTGCGCATCGACAACGTCGAGGAACACAAGGACGCCGTCGAGACCATGATGAAGTCTCTGGAATTTGCCGACGACATCGCCGAGGCCAAGACCGAGGCCATGGACGTCAAGCTCGACGATATCGAGATCAAGCGCTAAGCGACTGGCGAGCGCAACGGGAAACACGGTCGCAGTGCAAACAAGCGACGGTACCCCAGCGCTTCGTACCCAGGGAGGGCCGGTAAACCGACCCTCCCTTTCTTATGCCTGTAGCCGACGAACGCGAGGATGCCGGACGTCGGAACCGCCCCAAATGTGGCAACAGTACGAAAACGACAAACGCCCCAACCCGTCCGCCCGCCGATTTATTGTGCCGCGCAGACAATTAAACCAGCATCTTTAAACATCTGAGCAGTATAGTGACCAAAACTATCGCATAACCGCACTCTGCGAATGGAGAAGTTATGACCGAACATCACGCCATCAGCCGCCGAGCATTTACGTTGGGCCTTGGACTCGCGGCGTTGTCGCCACTTGCAAGCCTGCCCGAAACCGCGGCATTGGGCATTGGCCCACGAGCGGCATTTGCAGACGACGCTGCCACAGCGTCGGTCAGCCTCGACAATTTCGTCATTCGCCTTCGCCCCGCGGGCTATTTTCGCACCGCGAGCGTCAACGAAGACGGCAACGTCATCGGCAACGTCTGCCACCTGTTTAATGACGGCACGTCCAGCAAGCTCATCCTTGAGAACGTAACGACCAAGAATGACGATACAAACTGGTATGCTATCCGCACCTTGCTCAATTTCGAAGAGCATAAAAAGACGGGCTACAGCATTTGGTCGGTCGATGGCGACTCGGACAAAGATGGAAAGGTTATCCACGTATGGAGTGGCGAGTATGACAACAAGCCCAGCCGCGCTTTTGCGTTCGAGCGTCAATCAAACGGAACCTATATCATCCGAGACCGCACGGTCGAGAAAGAAACCGAGAAAAAAGACATTAAGTACCTGGCAATAGAATCGAACGGCAAAGACCAGGACAACAATAAGATCTG
>CABUGR010000089.1 GCA_902491135.1 uncultured Collinsella sp.
TTTAGGTGCAAGCGCGAGGGGTGGGACAACTCTCTTCTTCTATTTCTTCTTCTTGAGGACGGAAGAGAGGTCACCATTCCTGCGGCGAAATCCCCCTACTACGACATGTTCCTGAACCTCAAGACTCTTCGCGATAGCTGCTATAGGTGCCCCTATGCAGGGAGATTTCGCGCCGGCGATCTTACCATCGGTGATTTTTGGGGCGTCGACGTTAATAGGCCCGACGTTTTGAAAGATGCTGAGAAGTTTAATCAGATGAAAGGTGTCTCCTGCTTGCTGGTGAATAACGACCGCGGCAGGGAGTTTATTGAATCCAGCAACGCTCTGGACTTGTACCCTGTCGAATTTGACGATATCGCTAAAGGCAACGATCAGCTCCGCCGCCCGAGCACCTTTCCAAAAGACAGACAGCTCTATATTGACGCATTTGTCGAAGGTGGTTGGCATGCCATTGAGTGTATGTATAAAAGGCGTGAGCGGGGAATATTTTTTTATACTAAGAAAATGGCACGAAGGCTTCTCCCTGAATCATTTCGGGAGATTGTCAAAAAGTATTTGAAAGATCTTGCAGACTAGGTAAGGACCCACGCCTGGGCGGGCCCCCCGTTGGGCTCGTAGAGCCATACCGTGTTGCCCTCCGAGGTCCGCTGCCCCCGGTCGTCCAGCGCCAGCCCGGAGGCGGACGTGAATGAGTAGCGGCCTCCGCCCAGGGCCGAGACGCGCCACAGCTGCGAGGCGGAGCCGTCCGCCTCGGCCAGCACCGCCCGGTTGCCCGACTCGGTCAGCATCAGGCCGCCCGAGGAGACCCTGTAGAGGCCCGTCGCCCCGTCGCGCTCGAGGGAGAGGGCGCCCGCGCCCGAGGACAGCGAGCAGCCCGATGCGGAGGCCGACACGGCCATCCGGGCGTCGAGGGCGGCCGCGAGGCGGTAGGAGCCGTCGTCTATAACTTTCTCTAATGTTGCGATTCGGTCTTTTGCTGCCAGGTCGTACCTGGCGCTCCATTTGCTGTTCGATTCCTTGGAGACGTTTGATGCCGCAGTAAGCTCAGCCTTGGCGCCTTGAACTTTCCATTCCCTCTGGTTCATCGCGTACGCAACAGTCCCGTTCTGAATCCCCGAGATGCTCGGCGGGAAGGACTGGTTGTCGACATCGATGGAAAAGCTCTCTTCTTTGGCATCCAGGTGCTGCTGAATGCGATCGGCATACTTCTCGGCCCATTCATCGGCCTTGCCATTTCGCACAAAGTAATTGTTGGATAGGTCGGTCGAGCGGTAGGCGTAGTCGTCCATCTGGTAATTTGCCGTGTGATCGGAGTGGGCGATTGCCATGAGCTCGTCGGTCAGGCCAAAGTACAGATGGCGCTGGTCCAGGTCTCCGTACCAGTTGTCGCTGGTGTCGTCCCAGGTTAGGTCCATCTGGCACCATTTGCCGTCGATCTTTACGGCGTTCCAGGTGTGGCCGTTGCCGGTGATGCGTCCGTTGGCGATGCCCGCTGCGTCAAGGAGCTTGGAGTAGATGCGCTGGTAGCTCTCGCAGGTGCCCTGGTGGCGCGTGAGGCCGCTTTCGGCCGAGCACCAGTTGAGGTTGTGGTCGTACTCCAGCTGGTCGAGCGTCCAGTCGTGGAGCCACAGGGCGCGGGCGTAGTCGGACCCGTCGGTATCGGCGCTGCATTTGTCGACTGCGGACTTCACGATGGCGCTGACCGCCGGATAGGCGTCGTCGTTCGCGCTCGCAAACACGTTTGAGCGCAGATAGTACACGCCGGCCGCCTTATCCATCAGGTAAAAGCGCAGGTAATAGGTGCCGCTAGCGGTCATTTCGAACTGGTAGTCGTGCGATGTGCATTCGCCGTTGTATTGCTGCCACTGGTTACGGCTGGGGTCGGCAACGCTTTCGCTGCTACCGTCGGGATCCATATACGTCGGTGCGTCCATGCGGAATTGGTACGCACCGCTTCCGCCCGTCGCAGTCACATGGAACGTGGTCTCCTGGCCGAGCCTCGGGTCGTTCCATTGGACGGTGAGCGTGATGTCGCCGCTTTGCGCGGTGGTGCTGTGCTGGTAGTTCGCGGCCGCGTTCGCCGGTTTGATTTCAAATGGGATCGCGCAGGTGCCGCTGTAGTTCTGGTCGTCGGCGGTCACAACGGCGGTCGCCTGACCGATGGCTACGTTGTTCTCGTAGGCGACAGTGTACTGGTCGCTCGGCACGGTCGACGACGTGACGGTGGGCATCACGGGATTGCCCGTGTAGCGAATGTCGGTGTCCTCGATACTGAACATGCTGGCGTCGATCGGCTGCGTTGCGTTGGCCGTTACATTGGTGCCGGAGGCGGCGCTGATTTGATCGTTTGCCCGGGCTTGGCCCGACGTGGTTTCGGCTGGGCTCTCGTTAGGTTTGCCGGCGCTTTGCGCGGCGGGTTCTGGCGCACTGGCGATTTCGGCAAGCGCGGGTGACGGGATAAAACCAACCGTCATTACGAGCGAGAGCGCGATGGAAAGGACGCAGGAGGCAGGCTTACGCATGACGGCCCCTTTTCTGTAATCGGAACAGGTACGATTCTGCAAGCGTACCGGCATTTCAACGATTGCAGTATAAACGAAAAACCGCAGGTTGTAGACGAGTTTGGCGTGTTTCAAGGGCGCGGTAAGCATTTGCCGTTCCAAGCGATGTTGCGAACGCAGACTGGTGATTGCTTGCTGGCTTGTGGTGGTGTTTGGGTTGCTAAGCGAGGGCTGCTTGTTGCGTGGGTTGGTTTTATTGGTGTGGGTTTGGACACTGTATGGAGATGACGATGGCTGGAGCGGGGTAGGGAGTTGTGGTGCGGATTGGGGATGCTGGGTGGCTGGCCGATTGCGTGCAACGGCCTAACGCGTTGTTTGCGGTGCACGGCCAATAGATCTCTGTAGGGGGCCTACCCAACGTAAGGCGTCTGAAGGCATTTCCCTGGAAGCTCGGGCTTCCTGGATATCTTGGCGATTAAGATGCGCCCCATGCTCAGCCGGCATATAGAATGGACTGTGGACGTGACGATTGCCTGCTGCTGACATGTTGGTTAATCGACGATGGTGGCAGCGACGGAGATTGATTGGGGCAGTCGGCATGTTCGCGAGCGAAAAGGCGGCCCTGCTCGGCGATGTGCCGACTTTTATTGTAGCGAAGGCGTTGGTGACGCCGAGAGGCGGCAAGGCCGACAAAACTATTGCGAAGGCAAGGGATCAACATGGCATTTGAAGCACGTCAGAGTACGGTTGGAAAGCTGCTTAATGACTCAATCTATAGAATCCCTCGCAATCAGCGCGCTTACGTGTGGGATGAGCATAACTGGAAAGATCTATTCGAAGACATCAAGCTTGTGACAGAGGAAGTTGCTACGTCGCATTTCATCGGTTCGATAGTGCTGATGGAGGAAGAAGAAGAAGACAGCCTCGGGGTTTTTACAATAATTGATGGTCAACAAAGAGTTATTACCCTAACGCTCTTGCTGTCTAGCCTCATGTTCGCTTTCAAGAAAAGGAATATGATTAACCACGCTAATGGCACAAAAAAATATCTAGTGGCGATAGATACTAAGGATGTTGAGCACGCGATCGTCGCTCCGGAGAATCATTTATCATTAACGAGGATCGTCGAAGGAGTAATTGCTATCTCTCCTGAAGATCTGCTGTGGCTTTCTCGAAGAGCAAACGCGCGTCCGGATCAAAAGACGAACTGATCGTTAAAGCCTTCCAATATTTCAGTGCAAGTTTCGCCAAGATGAAGGATGAGGAGTTGCTGGCCTTCAGGGATGCGGTCATTTCTGTCGCATATGTAAACATCAAATCATCGTCTGAGGAAGATTCGTACACAATATTCGAAATATTGAATGCGCGAGGTATCGAGCTTGAGGACCATGAGCTTCTGAAGAACTATATTATGCGCTATATCCATCCTATAGAAAAGCGCGATGATGCAAAACAGGTATGGTCGGAAATTGAAGCAACAGTCGGCTCGAACATGAAAGCTTTTTTGCGTCACTACGCAATTCAAAAATATCGCCTAGGTCAAGGCGACAAGGATGGAGCATATAAGAAAATAAGGGATTTTACGGATCCAAAGAAGGCTGCTGATCTTCTCTATGATTTAAGGCTAAAAGCCGGATATTATGCAGAGATTGTCGAGCCAACCAGCGATGACAGAAATGCGGAAATCTTGAGTTTCTTAAGAACACACAATGTCCGCGTCTTCAGGCCGCTTCTTATGAGTTTAATGCACGCTCGCGAAATAGAGCAGCTAACGAGCGAGCAGTATGATGATGCGATTGGATTTATTTACCGGTTCTATATTTGCTATAAGATAATCGGGGGAATGGAGTCGAACCACCTATCGGATTCGATCGTGAAACACTCATACGCAATCGAGTTGAACTGCACCCAGCAAGTGTTAGATGAGTGGAAAAATAGTTTTAACGAAAAACTGCCTTCAGAAGAAACATTTCGAATTAATCTCCTTTCGCTTGGATGGTCTCATTCGTGGCCGTTGTATAGCGAAACAAAGTTGAAGGATCGCTGCAAGTTGGTCCTTGCCTTGCTCGAGGAGCTTAAGTCTGGTGTTAGGGTTTCTGAGGCATTCACAATAGAGCACATTCTTCCGGATTCGCAGGCTCAGGAAAACTCGATTATTGGGAACTTGCTCATGCTAGAAGAGCGACTTAACGCGAAATGTAAAGACAAATCGCTTAAGGAAAAGCTGCCCATATACGCTGAATCGCGTTATGCCACTACAAGAGCTTTTGCTAAACGCTATGCGAATGGTTGTTTTGACGTTAAGAAGCGCGTTGATTTTATCGCGAAAGATTTGTTTGAAATGGTCATCCACTAGCTTGCACCGCGCGGCCGCGGCGCTTGAGCTCGTCAAGAAGTGCATCGACCCGGCGATAAGGCGGCAGGCCGAAGGGTTCGAATGGGATCCGAAAGCGCTGGAGTAGGCTCTCGCGTGGCCATAGGAAAGGTAAGGGTGGAAACCGATGGCGGACAAGGAGCGACCAAGGTGAACGAGGATGACATCATCGGCGTCGTGAGGGAGTACCTCGAGGACAAGGAGAACTCGTACGCCCTCATGCTTACCGGGGAATGGGGATGCGGGAAAACCTACTTTGTCGAGCACGCACTGACCGAGAAGCTGGAGGAGGATGAGAGCCGGCATCCCGTCGTGGTGGCGTCCGCCTACGGCGCCAAGGACTTAGCGGAGCTCTGCGGGGCGATTGAGTCTGGTTTCATCTCGAAATACGCCATAGGGTGCGCGGCCGGCGGGGAGAGGGGCAGGTGGGATTCACTCGTCGGGTTCGCCAAGGACACGGGAATATCGTTCCTCGGGAAAAAGATCAGGGAGCTGGAGAAGAAGGCGGGCGTCGATCTCAAGATGGCGCCGCTGAATGCCGTGAACCTCATCATCGGCCCCGAGACCCTCCTCGTCATAGACGACGTGGAGAGGTGCGACATGGGCATTCGCGAGCTGCTCGGGGCGGTCGACCACCTCGTCGTCGGCTGCAGGAAGAAGGTCCTCCTCGTCTGCAACGAGGATGAGTGGAGGAAAGGGCCAGGACCGAAGGGGGAGAAGGGGACGACCAGGGAGTACGAGAGCCTCATCGAGAAGACCGTCTGGCGGAAGTGCCGGTTCAGGCCCTCGGTCGGCTCGGTTGTGGAACGC
>CABUGR010000090.1 GCA_902491135.1 uncultured Collinsella sp.
GTGCGCCGGCTACAAGCGCTTTGTCGATTTTTGCGCCGCCAAGCCCGCCACCGTGCTGGACCATGCGGGCGCCGTCGCCGGCGCCGCCGTGGTCGCAGATACGACCGAGACGCCGCTGTCGCTTATGCACGACGCCATGACGCTCATCGGCGAGCTGCACCGCGCGCCCGAGCTCGCTTCGGCGCCGGTCGCCGCGCTCACCCGCGACGGATTGCTGGCCCGCGCGCTCCACGCCGAGCCCGAGCGCGCGATCGCCGTCATGCCCAATAACGAGGAGGCGACCGTCGAAGTCTGGCCTTCGCTCGAGCAGGCCGCCGCGGCGTTTGAGGCTTCGACCAGTGCGGATGCCGAGGCCGAGGCCACGGATGCCGACGAAGTCAACGACAACGCCGCCGGCACTCCCATGCCCGAGCCTGCCGCCACGCTCGACCTGGGCGACGGCAAGCCGCTGCCCGTGCTCATCCCCGAATCCGAGCAGTTCGCCAACCGCCTGCGCAAGAACGCACGCCTACGTCGCAAGTGGGCAAAGCGCGAGGGCGTGAGCTGCTACCGCGTCTACGATGCCGACCTGCCCGACTACTCCGCCGCCATCGATCTGTACGAGGGCTGCCCGCAGACGCCGGGCCGCTGGCTCGTCATCGCCGAATACGCCGCGCCTAAGACCATCGATCCCGCGCTAGCCCAGGCCCGCATGCTCGACATCTTGGCCATCGCGCCGCGCATCCTGGATGTTCCGGCCGAGCATGTGCACGCCAAGGCCCGCATGCGCTCGCGTGGCGGCTCGCAGTACGGCAAGCAGGGCGCCGGCAAGGGTGGATCGGGCGAGCGCGCCAACATCGCTCGCCGTCGCCTGCCGCTCATCGAAGAGGGTGGACTCACCTTTGCCGTCAACTTTGACGACTATCTGGATGTGGGCATCTTCCTGGATCACCGCGTCACCCGCAACCTGGTGCGTGAGCACGCCAAGCAGGCGCGCCGCTTCCTCAACCTGTTCGCCTACACCGGAACCGCCACCTGCTATGCGGCCGATGGCGGCGTCGAGGAAACCGTGACGGTCGACCTCTCCAACACCTACCTGGACTGGGCCGAGCGCAACATGCGCCAAAACGGCTTTGTGGGACCGCAGCATCATTTTGTGCGCGACGACGTGCTCGCCTGGATTCGCGACCAACGCCAGACGCGCAACCGCTGGGACCTGATCTTTGTCGACCCGCCCACGTTCTCGAACTCGTCCAAGATGGGCCGCCGTACCTGGGATGTCCAACGCGACCATGTTGAGCTTTTGGCCGGCGTATCGCGCCTGCTCGCACAGGGTGGACATGCCATCTTTAGCTGCAACCTGCGTGGCTTCCGTCCCGAGACGCGCAAGCTCGCACGCGCGGGCGTGGTGCTGGAGGACATTACGGCACAGACCATCCCCGAGGACTTCGCGCGCAACCAGAAGGTGCACCACTGCTATATCGTGCGCCGCCTGCCCATCGAGGACGCCATGGCCGAGGTCGGCTTTAGCGCCGAGGAGATTGCCGAGCGAACCGAGGAGCTGCGCAGCCCCGAAACCCGCAAGCCTCGCGCAACGGCGCCCGCGCACGCGCAGGCCGGCAACGGCAAGCCCAACTTTGTCGGCAAGCCCTCCCCCGCCGGCAAGCCCAAAAAGAAAAAGTTCTACGCCAGCAAGCCCAAGGGCAAATAACGAAGTTGCGGTGGAATAGTTCTTAAAAATGCCTGGCAAAGGCCTAAACAGGAACTATTTCACCGCAACTCATATTGGGATGGTGGTTGGCAATCTAGCCTTGGGTGACCAGGCGATAGCCGATACCCACATGCGTCTGGATATAGCGCGGATGTGCGGGGTCGGACTCGATCTTCTTACGCAACGTGCCCATAAAGACGCGCAGGCTCGCCAGGTCGCTCTTGGTTGCCGTGCCCCAAATCTCGTGCAGGATAGACTGGTGCGTGAGCACCTTGTCGGCGTTATGCGCCAGCAGGCATAGCAGTTTGTACTCGATCGGCGTCAGATGCAGCTCCTCGCCATCCATCGTGGCGATGCCGGCATCAAAATCGATATGCAGCTCACCGGTATCGAACGAGCCCTCAGAGGCAACGCCGCCCGTTTGCGCATACGAAAGGCGCCTGAGTGTCGTACGAATGCGCGCGAGCAGCTCCTCGACCGAAAACGGCTTGGTCAGGTAGTCGTCGGCTCCGGCATCGAGCGCGCGGATCTTGTCCGCGTCCTCGCTGCGCGCCGAAACCACAATAATCGGCATGCCCGACCATGCGCGCACCGACTCCACCACCTTGACGCCGTCCATATCGGGCAGGCCCAGATCGAGTAGCACGATGCTCGGCGCCTGCGACGAGGCAGCGGCAATAGCGGCATGGGCGGTCTCCACGGCCATATGGCGCAAGCCGTGCGCCTCGAGCGCGGCAACGATAAGGTTGCGAACGGCGGGGGCGTCCTCAACGACCAAGATGAGCGGTTTTACGGCAGAGTTCGGCACAGCGTTACTCCTTATCAAACGAAACGTCGGCGACGGGAAGCTCAATCGTAAAGACCGAGCCGTGCGGGTCCGCCGCGGCAACCTCTATGCTACCGCCATGCGCCAATGCAATGGAGCGGCAGAGCGAAAGTCCCAGGCCCACGCTACGGTGGCTGTCGGCCAAACCGTGGTTGGCGGTGTAGAACGACTCAAAGATTCGCTCGCGGTCCTCGGGCGCAATGCCCGGGCCGTCATCGGCCACCGAGCACGCCACGCGTCCATCGTCGACGCCAATCGAAATCACGATATGCGAGCCTGCGGGCGTATAGGTGATGGCGTTGTTCACCAGATTGACCACCAGCTGCACCATCAGACGCGCATCGACGCTGACGAGCGCCGGCTCGTCGCACGGCACCACCTTAAGGTCGTGCTCGCGCACGGCAGGGTTCACGTGGCGCAGCGCCTCCTCGACGATATCGTCCATAAGCTCGAGCGTAGTCGACAGATGCATGCCGCCGCCCTCAAGCTTGGTGATGGCAAGCAGATTCTCGACGGTGGCGTTGAGCCACAGCGCATCCGAGCGAATGGATAGAAGCAGGCCGCGGCGCGTCTGGGCATCGAGCACCGCGGTGCCGGTCGAACCCTGGTCGAGCAGGACATCGGCATTGCCCGAAATACTGGTAAGCGGCGTGCGCAGATCGTGCGAGATGGAGCGCAGCAGGTTGGCGCGCAGCTGTTCGTTTTTGGCGAGCACCGCCGCCTCCTCGCGGGCCTCCATGGCGCGGGCGCGGTCGAGCGCCAGCTCGCCTTCGCTCACGATGGCATCGGCAAGTGTCCGCTCCTCATGCGTCAGCACGTCGGGCTCGGCAACAATAGCCAGCACGCCCACCACCGAGGCGGGGTCGCCCGAGCGCACGAAGCCGTCGCCTGTGCGAACCGTCAGGTAGATGCCATAAAACGCCGATCCGCCATAGGTGGCATCGAGCGGCGTACCCACATAGGCGGACGCCGAGAGCCGCGGCGGCATCTGCGGCGCCAGCTCGTGCACCGGGGCGGCATCGCCCACGGCCGTGTACGTCGCACGCGGCAGCAGGTCATCGCCCTCGGCGTCGGCGCTGTACCACACGACCGGACAGCCCGAAAGACGCGCCAGCTGCGTGGCCATGGCGTGAACGATCTGATGCTGATCGGCGCACCGCTGCAGCATGCGGTTGGTCTCGAGCACCATATGCGTGCGGCGGTCGCTGGCGGCAGCCTGTGCCAAGGCGCGGCGCAGGGCCAACGCAATCGAGCTCGACACAAGCGAAACCACGAACATGATGAAGAACATGCCGGGATAGCCGCGGTCGATAAGCGACAGCGAGTAGCGCGGGTCGACAAACAAAAAGTTGTAGAGCGCCACGGCGGCAGCCGAGCTCAGCAAGCAATACAGGCGACTCCAGGTAAAGAATGCGCAGAGCTGAACGGCGAACACATAGACGATCATGATGCTCGGCGCGAGACCCGGATGGTCGAGCAGCGCGCCCACAATCGTCGCCGCGACCAGCAGCCCCACCGATACGCAGGCGTCATACAGAGGAGTGCGGCGCGTCAGCGTTGTGCGCCGCCACCAAAAACTATCGGCAATATCGCCGTCCGTACGAACGTCCATCAGCGTCCCGCCCCTCTCTCAAAAACAAAAACCACCACAAAGGGGACAGGCACCCTTGTGGTGGTTCCAAGTGTAAAGCCTTTGCAACCTGCGGTCGTTAGACAAACAGCACGTGCGCGAGCAGTGCGCACACGCACGCCGCGACAAGCACCGTCACCACGATCGAAATCACGCGGTCGGCCATATCCATGTTGGTCCGATTCGTAAAGAACCGATCTTCGGCGGCGTCGACGCGCGCCTCACGCACCAGCTCGGTCGCAAGATCGCAACCGTCAAGCGCCTTTGCATCCATGGTTTCCTCCCAGGACTCAATCCCCGTCAATACAAACCCGCCCGTTCGCAGACAAACCTCGAGCGTCGACTACGGCCGCTCGTTGGGAGCCAGACGCTGCATCTTGTTCACGGCTTTGAACTTGGTGAACAGCGGCACGTACTCAAAGCTCACGTTGGAGTTCTCCAGGCCGTACCAACGCGCGGGCGTGCCGGCGGCGCGACGGATGATGTACTTGAGCGTGATGGCCGTACGCTCGCTGGGCTCCACATCGCTTTCGGGCGCCAGAAGCTTACGGATCAGGACGAACTTGAACGTGCCGATGTTACCCGGATCCTTGTAGACCGAGTAGTCATGCGTCTGCGGCGGCAACTCGCCGGTGGCAGCCAGGTCCTGAACAACCTGACGCAGGTAGGCATTGACGCGCTGGTTGATCTTGTAGCCCAGGTACAGATGCACGCGGAACACGTAGTCGGTGCCGAACGTCTCGACCGAATAGGCAAAGGTGTGCGGTTCGTCCATGGTCTCGACATTCACAAACCACCAGGCGCGGGCGCGCTTGGGATGCTTGTCCAAGATCGAATAGACGATATCGCGGTCGATGTAGTCGGTATGGGTGTCCTTGGTCAGGTACACGACGTTGTCGCTCATGCGCTCGTAACGGTCGTCGTCGCGCAGGCGCTTGAGCTGCGGCAGGTAGCTGCGCAGCGGCAGCAGCGTAAACTGGCGCTGCTCGACCGCCGTGCCGTTGTACCAGCACACCATAATGCCCATGATGAGCATGGCCATAAGGATGGTGAAGTAGCCGCCGTGGAAGAACTTGGTGAGCGAACTCACGAAGAAGAAGCCTTCGAGCAAAAGGAAGAAGGCCGCGAAGATCCACGGAGCAACCTTGAGTTTGCGCTCCTCGTGCAGGTAGAAGAAGAGCAGCATCGTGGTGCACATCATAGTCAGCGTAATGGCAAGGCCGTAGGCGGCTTCCATATGCGCCGAGTTCTGGAACAGCAGCACCACGATGACGCAGCCCACGAGCATGACGTTGTTGACCATGGGAATATAAAGCTGGCCTTTGGTCTCAGCAGGGTAGAAAACCTGCATGTGCGGCATAAGGTCCAGGCGGCTGGCCTCGGACACCAGCGAGAATGCGCCGGTGATGAGCGCCTGCGAGGCAATGATGGCCGCGACGGTGGAAAGGCCGACGGCAAAGGGACGCAGGCCCGGGGTGAGCATCTGGTAGAAGGGGTTGAGGTCGGCGATA